>JALUJC010000070.1 GCA_027053375.1 Caldifarciminota bacterium | reverse complement strand
CAGGAAGGGTGTCGGTTTCCCCACGGAGGAGCCTGAACAGGACCTCTGCGCGTGTGCCACCGGGATCCTCCAGGATCCGCTGGAGCCGCTCTTTCCATACAGGAAGAGGATCACGGTCCACATGGAGCCCGATGTGTTCGAGAACACGCTGAAGCAGAAAATGTTCAGGCGTGCCGGTGGTGTACGGGTAAATCTCCAGGCTGCGCACGTTCTGTGAGGTCAGACGGTTCAGAAAGACAATGGCAAGGCGGGTTTTTCCGATTCCGGAGGCGCCACTGATCAGGAGTTCCTGCTGCTGTCCACGGCGGAGGGTTTCTTCCCACCGCTGGAAAACCCTTGCCAGTTCCTCTTTTCGTCCCGTGAGGGGTGTGCTGGAAAGATACCGGGGAAAAGGCTGCCATCCAGTAACCAGAAGCGCACGCACAGTTTCGGACTTCCCCTTAAGTTGAAGATCCAGCACGCGATCGGTTTCAATCCTCCCCCGGAGGAAAACCAGCGAACTCTCTGAAAGGACCACGCCACCTGGCGGCGCAGATTCCTGTAACCGTTTGGCCACGTTGACCGTATCGCCCAGCACTGTCCACTCTCTTCCGCTGGCCACCTCACCGTAGATCAATGTTCCGGTGTGCACCCCGATACGCAGCGCGACGTCAAGGCCGTAGGTTTCCCTGATCTCACGGGCGATGGTGTGCATCTCGTGCTGGATCCGGAGCGCAGAGAGCACGGCACGGTCCACATCGTCTCCGTAGGCACGGGGAATGCCAAAGAGCGCCAGCACCGCATCCCCCATGTATTTGTCAATATGTCCCCCGTGCTTTTCAATGATTTCGCTGGCACGGGAGAACACACGATCAAGAATGTCCCGGACCTCTTCCGGGTCCAGACGTTCTGACAGGGAAGTGAATCCCTTGAGGTCGGCAAACAGAACGGCTGCAACCCGGCGGGTTTCACCCGCAGGGGAAGAAGGTCCGGGGGTGTTCACGGGATGGCGATCTCAAAGTCCAGATTTCCTCCTGCATCCAGGGCCTGAAGATGGACGGTGCCACTCAGGGTGTCCCCGGTTTGCATGGTGGGCAGAAGCGTGTCTGTGCTGTGGGCCACCGCGACCACATACACCTCACCGTTGAGGGTGTCCAGTTCGGTCCAGGCAGAGTCCACGAAGGCGTTCCAGGTGTACCCATCCGAGGCCCTTTTACAGAGGATCTGATCATTCACCACCTGGATGGACACGTTCTGCACGTCCACATTTTGCCCTGTGACCCGAACCGGGAGAATCACCTCCCCCTGCTGAAGGCGCTGGAGGAAGTTCAACTGGTTCAGCGTGGCCACGTCGGTATCCGTCTGGAAAGGAAAGAGGTTGTTGATGACGTCTTCTCCCTTAAAGCAGGCGGTGGTGACCAGGACTGTCAGCACCAGCCCAACCATCCAGCGTTTCATGGGTAACCTCCTTGTTGGTTTATCCCACAATGTCCTCACCCCCGTCCACGTTGATCACGTTTCCAGTCATCCAGTACAAATCTTCTGCAGCAAGCGCGGCGATGGCTTTGGCCACATCCTCCGGTGTGGTGAGCCGGTGGTGAGGGTTCCGCTCCACAGCAATTTCCATGAACCGCTCATGCCCGGGGATTTTCCGGAGTGCAGGCGTGTCGGTCACCCCGGCGCGTATGGCGTTTGCAGTGATCCCTCTGGGTGCCAGTTCAAGTGCAAGCTGGCGGATGTGGGATTCCAGCGCCGCCTTGGCTGCCGAGACAGCGCCATAATAGGGCATGACCCGATGCCCCCCGGAGCTGGTCATGGCGAAAATTCGGCCACCATCCCGAAACAGCCCCCGAAACACCACCTCCTGCGTCCAGTAAACCAGGGTATGGGCCATCACGTCCAGGGTCATATCCATCTGTCGAGGTGTCAGAGATTCTTCCGCTTTTTCTGCGACATAAGGGCGAAGTGTACCGAATGCCAGGGAGTGCATCAGAATCCAGATCCGGTGTTCTCCATCCGCCGTTCGGAAGTGCGCCTCCACGGCATCCATCACCTCGCTTCGTTTCTCTGGATCTGCGGCGTTGACATTGAAAAACAGCGCTTGTTGTCCTGCGGATTCAATATCCCGGATCACGGCTTCCACCTGGGGAAGGGTGGCGCGTCGGTCAAGGTGAACGCCGATAATGTGATATCCACGGCGGGCCAGTTCGCGTGCCGTGGCGGCACCGAAACCGCTGGATGCACCAAGAATCAGGGCCCAGTTCTGCATGACACCCTCCTTATGCGTACAGGTTGAGTTCCTGAAGATGGCCCAGTTTCCCCTCCACCCAGAGCACCAGGGTGTGGGCAAGGGTGGTCAAAGGGATCCTTGGAATGTCCGATGGAAGGGAGGTGTTGGTCCGGGTATCGGCAGGATGCATCAGGTGCAGAATCCCGAAACACACCCCCTTTTGCGCATAGGCCTGATCCAGAGATCGAATCAGAACCCGGAGCGCGGCTTTGCTGGCCGCATAAAAAGGTGAACCGGCGGCACCTTCCAGCCCGGAGCCGGCCCCCAGTGCCACAACCTGAACACCGGGAGAAGGTTCCATGGCGAGCCAGCGGGGAAGCAATACCTTCAGAGGGATCACCAGCGTCTCCACGTTGACCTGCATCAGGGTGCGCAGATGTTCAGGTGAAGTGTCATGAAACGCGCCCCCACGGTACATTCCCGCCAGATGGATCCACCCTCCCGGCGGGACGGAAAAGCGCTGAATCACGTCGCGCACCTCATCTTCCCGGGTCAGATCCGCCACCACCACATCAAGGTTTTCCGAAAATTTATGAAGAAGGCGCGCACGGTCTTCTTCTTTGCGCACCCAGGCCACCACGCGGTGGCCGCGTTCCAGCAGGTGCTCGAGGGTGCGGGCGGCAATCTGTCCGCCCGCACCTGTGACCAGAATGGGGTTCATTTCGGGAACGATTCGCCAGGCTTGAGCACCACCAGCCTGGAGCGGAAAGGCTCCGCCAGCGCTTCCCGGAAGGCTTCCGGTGTGCCGGTCAGGAGAGGAAATGTTCCCCAGTGCATGGGAATCACGACTTCCGGGTTGATCTTTTCTGTGAAGAAAGCGGCTTCTCTGGGACCCATGGTGAACCGATCCCCGATGGGGACGAGAAGGATCTGTGGGCGGTACATCTCCCCGATCAAATGCTTGATACCGCCAAAAAGTCCCGTGTCGCCGGTGTGATAAACCGTGGGTCCTCCATGGATCTGGATCACATAACCCGCGGCTTCACCGCCGGGAAGCACCCTGCCCCCATCGTCAATGCCGCTGGAGTGGGTGGCATCAACCATGGTGGCTGTCAGGTCTTGATATGTGTACGATCCGCCTTTGTTCATCCCCACAAGCTGTTCCTCAGGGACACCCTTGGAGGCAAGAAACAGCATCACTTCATAGATGGCTGCCACCCGGGCACCGGTGGCTCTGGCAATCTCCACCGTGTTTCCAATGTGATCGGAGTGGCCGTGGGTTAGCAGAATCAGGTCCACACCTTCCTGAATCACGGTTTCCTTTGCGCCCTGGGGCGCGTTGGGATGTTCCAGCCAGGGATCGATTAACACCCGGAGCCCCCCGGGGGTGCGAAGGCCAAAAGCTGCGTGTCCGTACCAGGTCAAACGAAACCCTTCAGGGAACGCGTGCATTGCAAACCTCCTGTTTTTCCCGGTCAAGTATATTCAGCGAAAAATGGACTGTCAAACGAAAGAAAGGAATACAGCATGGGGCGAAGGTGCTTCCTTACCGCAACGCATGCGGAACATTGTTGATCCCCTGTGCTTTCCGTATAATTCGCCCATGATCTGGCTGATTCTGAGTATCTTATCCGTGCTGCAGTGGATTCTTCTGCGTCTTCTGGGTGTGGGATCGCATCTTCACCCGTACCTGGAGGTTCTGCTTTCAGGGGTTGCCATCATGGGTGCGGGATTTCTGCTCTCCACGGCTTCTGAAGCCGCCCAGAAGGATATTTCGCGCTCCTTCGCGGTTGCTTTGCTTGCGCTGATTGCCATTCTTCCTGAATATGCTGTGGATGTATATTACGCCTGGCGAGGCGCCCAGGATCCCGTGTACGTCCATTATGCTGCCGCCAACATGACAGGTGCCAATCGTCTGTTGCTGGGGGTGTTCTGGCCTCTTGTGGTGTTTTTATATGTTTTCCGTCATCGCAAAGCGCACCACATCACACTGGATCCTTCTTTCCGTCTGGAACTCGTGTTTCTGAGCCTGGCAACCCTGGTTTCTTTTCTTTTTCCCGTCTTCCGGTTCATTTCCCTGTGGGCTTCCCTTGTGCTGATGGTGCTTTTTGCTGTGTACATTTTCTATACCATCCGCGCGGAACGCCATGAGCCCGAACTGGAAGGCGCAGCCGAATGGATCGGAGCCTTTGCACAGCCCCTTCGGGGCATCACGGTGACGCTGCTTTTTGTCTATGCGGGGGTGGGGATTCTGATGGCAGCGGAGCCTTTTGCGGAAGGGTTGATTGCATCAGGTAAACTTCTGGGCATTTCGGAGTTTTTCCTGGTGCAGTGGCTGGCGCCGGTGGCTTCTGAAGCCCCGGAACTGGTGGTGGTCTCCATCCTTGCGTGGCAGGGGAAATCCACCTCGGCACTGGGTGCACTGGTGTCCAGCAAAGTGAACCAGTGGACCCTCCTGATCGCAGCACTCCCCATTGCTTTCAGTATCGGACTGGGTCACCTGGCAGCCCTGCCTCTGGATCCCTTGCAGGTGGAGGAGATCTTTCTCACCGCTGCACAGTCCCTGTTCGGTATTGCCCTGATCAGCGATCTGACCCTCACACGGAGAGAAAGCCTTGTGCTTCTCGCCCTGTTCTTCCTGCAGTTTTTTATCCCTCATGAGCAGATTCGTATCCTGATTGCCTGGGCGTACATTCTGCTCTCCATCAGTGTTTTCCTGATCTAC
>JALUJC010000069.1 GCA_027053375.1 Caldifarciminota bacterium | reverse complement strand
ATGGAGCGTCAGAACGCCCATTTCGGCATTGTGACCATGTGCATCGGTGGAGGGATGGGGGCCGCCGGATTGTTTGAACGCATCTCCTGAAACGCTGGAGGTTCGGAGGATGGTGCCAACGCGCTGGGTGTATGTTTACGGACCGGACCGCGTGGACGGCCGGGGAGACATGAAAGAGTTGCTGGGAGGGAAGGGCGCGGGACTTCACGAGATGGCCCGGCTTGGGATTCCCGTTCCCCCGGGGCTGACCATTACCACGGAAGCCTGTGTGTATTTTTTCCGAAACGGGTCGTTCCCGGAGGGCCTGAAGGAGCAAGTGCGCGAGGGAATGGCCCTTCTGGAGCGCTGGACCGGGAAAAAGTTCGGGGATCGGGTTCATCCTCTTCTGGTCTCCGTCCGATCCGGTGCGCGGGTTTCCATGCCCGGCATGATGGACACCATCCTCAACCTTGGGTTGAATGACGAGAGTGTTCAGGGGCTCGCAGCACAAACGGGGAATCCACGCTTCGCCTATGACAGTTACCGTCGTCTGATTGAGATGTACGCGGATGTGGTGCTTGGCGTGGACCGCCATCTTTTTGAGGAACGCCTGGAGGCGAAAAAGCAAGAGGCGGGGGTGCGCTCGGATGCAGAGCTTTCCGCGGAGCACCTGCGTGCCCTCGTGGAGGAGTACAAAGCGCTGGTGGAAAAACACGCCGACCAGGCGTTTCCCCAGGATCCCTGGACGCAGCTCTGGCTGGCCATTCAGGCGGTGTTTGCCTCATGGAACAATGCGCGTGCGCAGGAATACAGGAAAATCCATGGCATCCCCGATGACTGGGGCACGGCGGCCAATGTGGTGACCATGGTGTTCGGGAACATGGGTGAGGATTCAGGGACCGGCGTGGCGTTCACCCGGGATCCCGCGACTGGAGAGCCCCGCATTTATGCGGAATATCTTCCCAACGCCCAGGGAGAAGATGTGGTGGCGGGCATCCGGACCCCCTACAAAATCGAGGAAATGCAGCGGCGTTTTCCCGAACTCTACGAAGAGCTCCTCCGGTATGCCCGGATTCTGGAGGAACACTACCGGGATATGCTGGACCTGGAGTTCACCGTGGAGAAGGGGAAGCTGTATTTCCTGCAGGTTCGTGTGGGTAAACGAACCGGCCGTGCCATGATCCGCATTGCGGTGGACCTGGTCAAAGAGGGGAAGATCACCCGGGAGGAGGCGCTTCGCCGGGTGGATCCGTACAAGCTTGAAGAGGTGCTCCATCCCATGCTGGATCCGGCATGGATCCGGGAGAACGGTCATCGAGAACTCACCCGTGGGATTCCCGCTTCTCCTGGTGCCGCGGTGGGCACGGTGGTGCTGGATCCTGAGGAGGCCGCACGACGTGCAGAGGCAGGTGAAAAAGTGATCCTGGTGCGTGCAGAAACCTCCCCCGATGACATCAAGGGCATGGCCCGTTCCGAAGGAATCCTGACCGCCCGTGGAGGGGCCACAAGCCATGCTGCCGTGGTGTCTCGAGGCATGGGCAAGCCCTGTGTGGTGGGCGCCGAGGCCCTGCAGATTGACGAGGAAAACCGTACGGTGACCGTTGTGGGTGAGGATGGCTCCCGTGTGCTCCGGGAGGGTGAGGTGATCACCATTGACGGCAACACCGGTCGGGTATATCAGGGAGAAGCGCGGCTGATCCCGCCAGAGATGTTTGGGGCTTTTGATACGTTGCTGTCCTGGGCGGATGAGGTGAGGAAACTCCGGGTACGTGCCAATGCGGACACCCCGGAGGATGCCGCCCGTGCGCGTGCTTTCGGCGCGGAAGGCATCGGTCTTGCCCGCACCGAACACATGTTTTTTGAGGGTGAGCGCATCTATGCGATGCAGGAGATGATTCTGGCAGACACGGAGGAGGAACGCCGTGCAGCCTTGGCACGGCTTCTTCCCTATCAGAAAGAGGATTTCAAGGGGCTGTTCCGCGCAATGGATGGTTATCCGGTGACTATTCGCACACTGGATCCCCCGTTGCATGAATTCCTGCCCAAGGATCCGGAATCCCAGCAGGCGCTTTCCCGCAAACTGGGTGTTCCCGTGGAAAAGATTCGTTCCCGGGTGGAGGCGCTGCTGGAACTCAACCCCATGCTGGGATTCCGGGGTTGTCGACTCGGGATCCTGTATCCGGAGATTACGGAGATGCAGGCACGGGCCATTTTTGAAGCAGCCTGCGAAGTGGCCCGTGTGGGTGTTCAGGTCTATCCCGAGGTGATGGTTCCCCTGGTCTCCACCGAGGGAGAACTGCGGAACCAGCGCGATCGCATTGAAGCGGTGGCGCGGGAAGTCTTTGACGCCTATGGCGTGGAGGTTCCCTACAAAATCGGCACGATGATCGAGATTCCCCGTGCTGCGCTGACGGCGGATGAGATTGCAGGAACCGCGGAGTTCTTCTCCTTTGGTACCAACGATTTGACCCAGACCACGTTCGGCTTTTCCCGGGACGATGTGGGTAAATTTCTTCCGAAATATATTGAGATGGGGATCCTGCCCCACGATCCTTTCCAGCGGCTGGATGTGCAGGGCGTGGGGCAGTTGATTCGCTGGGCCGTACAGCGAGGCCGGCAGACCCGACCGGATCTCAAAGTGGGTATCTGTGGTGAGCACGGTGGCGATCCGGATTCGGTCCGGTTCTGCCACCAGGTGGGGCTGGATTACGTTTCCTGTTCCCCGTACCGGGTGCCGGTGGCCAGGCTGGCGGCCGCACAGGCTGCGCTGGATGGGAAGGACCAGGGGTGAGGGTGGAGGAACCCCGGGGCTGGGCCTATCCCTGGCTTCTTCCGCTGTCGGTGCTGTACGGTCTGGGCTGGTGGGGTTGGGATCGCTGGAACCGCCGCCGGGTGCCGCGGATCCCACCCGTCTATACCATTGGGGTGGGAAATCTGGTGGTGGGGGGAACGGGAAAAACACCGCTGGTGGGATATCTGGCGAAGTTCTTTCTGAAGAAAGGATATCGCGTGGCGATCCTTTCCCGGGGTTACCGTCGCAGGGAACGAGGTATCGCCCGGTTGACCACGGCACCCCCTGCGAAGGAGGTGGGCCGTTATGGCGATGAACCTTCGCTGTATGCACGCTGGCTGGAGGGTCATGCCTCCATCTGGATCCATCGTGACCGGAAAATGCTGCTGGATGTTCTGCTCAGAAAGGAGCAACCGGATGTGATTCTTCTGGACGACAATTTTCAATACCGTCCGCTCCGGCCCCATCTCCAGGTGGTGCTTTTTGATCGCCGGACCCTTCTGCCCCCTCGATGGCTTCTTCCTGCGGGACCCTATCGTGAACCCTTTTCCCGGGCAGCCACAGGAGATGTGCTGGTGATCAACCACAAAACGGACGAGGTAAACCCTGCACTTGCAGGGGTACTTGCGCCATTCGGACGTCCGGTTTACCACATTGCCTACCGGGATCTTCGGTTGCATCCCACGGTGGGGGGGGCGGCGGTCCCCCTGGAGGCCTGGAAGGGGCGAGAGGTGATGGCGTTCAGCGGGATTGCCGATCCCTGGAGTCTGTCCCGAACCCTGCAACGTGCGGGGCTGCGTCTTGTCCGGTTTCGCAGGTTTCTGGATCACCACCGGTATCGCCCTCGCGAAATCCGATCGCTGGTTCAGGAGGCTGAGCGGCGGAGGATCCCCCTGATTACAACGGAAAAAGACTGGATTCGTTTTCAGCTGGCTGATCCATCGCTATGGGTGCTTCGTCTTCGGGTGGTGGAATACCCCGGGGAGGATGGCACCGTGCTCTCGGAGGTGCTTCTCCGGAAAAGGAGGACAATCGCATGAAGATCGGAGTTCCCAGGGAGGTCAAGGTTCAGGAGTACCGTGTGGCGCTTACCCCTGCCGGGGTCCATGCCCTGGTTCAGCGGGGACACCAGGTTTTTGTGGAACAGGGAGCCGGTCAGGGTTCGGGGATCCCGGACGATGCGTATGCCCGCGAGGGAGCCACCCTTGTTCCTCGTGCGGAAGACGTGTTCGCCGAAGCGGAAATGATCCTCAAGGTCAAGGAACCACAGCCCCAGGAGTACCCGCTGCTCCGGGAGGGTCAGATTCTGTTTACCTATCTCCATCTTGCGGCATCCCGTGAACTCACCCAGGCCCTGCTGGACCGAAAGATCATTGGTATTGCTTACGAGACGGTGGAGGAGGATGGGGAACTTCCCCTGCTTGCTCCCATGAGTGAGGTGGCGGGACGGATGGCTCCCCAGGAGGGGCCAAATATCTCGAACGTCCACAGGGGGGGCTGGGCATTCTGCTGGGGGGCATCCCCGGTGTTGCCCCGGCACATGTGCTGATCCTTGGGGGGGGAACCGTGGGGCGCAACGCCGCCCTGGTGGCTGCCGGGATGGGCGCACAGGTCACCATCCTGGAGGTGGACCCCAGGAAGATCCGGCATCTTTCGGATATTATGCCGAGAAACGTGCAGATCCTGTACTCCACAGAATATGCCATCCGGGAGCTCCTCCCCCGTGCGGATCTGGTCATCAGTGCGGTGCTGAAACCGGGCGCACGGGCACCCCATCTCATCCGTCGCGAGCATCTGGGCACCATGAAAGAGGGAGCCGTGATCGTGGATGTGGCCATTGATCAGGGCGGAAGCACCGAGACCAGCCGCCCCACCACCCATAACGAGCCGGTGTACACCGTAGAGGGTGTGGTGCACTACTGTGTGGCCAACATGCCGGGTGCGGTTCCACGAACCTCCACGTGGGGTTTGACCAGCGCCACGCTGCCCTATGTGCTTCGACTGGCGGACATGGGCTGGCCGGACGCCGTGCGTGAACATGAGGGGCTTCGCAGGGGGGTGAACCTGGTGGAGGGTCGGCTCACCTATCCTGCCGTGGCCCAGGCTTTTCAGATGCCCTATACACCCGTGGAGGAACTGATCGGGTGATGGTTTCGGTCCTTCTCCTGGGGATGCTGGCTGTGGCGGGGGA
>JALUJC010000068.1 GCA_027053375.1 Caldifarciminota bacterium | reverse complement strand
TTGAGGACGTGCGCAAACTGATCCAGGTGCTCCGGAAGCTCACGGAAGGGGGCAACACCGTGATCGTGATCGAGCACAACCTGGATGTGATCAAGAGCGCCGACTGGGTGATTGATCTGGGACCGGAAGGTGGGGACCGGGGTGGAGAGATCGTGGCGGAGGGTCCTCCGGAGGAGATCGCCCGCCATCCCGAATCCCATACAGGCCGGTATCTTCGGGAGGTGCTGAACCTCCGTCGCCGCGCAGCGTCCTGACTCACCTCCAGGGGGAAACGGCTTTCCCCGTTGACAAACACCCCCTGCGTGCGTATATATGTCCATGTGAACCCCGTTCAACAAGGAGGTAGTGATGACCCCTGTGTGGTGGCTGGTGCTGCTTTCCTCGCTGTCAGGGGGTGGGGCGTACTGGGTACAGCCTCTGGACCTGTCGCATGCGGTCGTACCCGATTCGGCCATCCATCTGCGGCAGAACGTCCCGGGGGACGCCCAGGGCGTGTCTTTCGCCTACGACCCGGTGGATCAGGTCTATCTGGTGGTCTGGCATGACAAGCGGGACGGATCCTGGAAGCTCTATGCCACGCTGATCCAGCCCGATGGCACCGAACGCACGCCTGGAGGATTTCTGCTCTACCCCGCCTCAGCTTCCTGGCCATCGGTTTCCTTTGACGGCACGAACTTCATGGTGGTGTTCACCAGTTATGCCTACGATGCGAACGGGGATATCTATGCCCTCCGCGTGGCGCCGGACGGCACGGTCCTGGATCCCCAGGGCTTTCTGGTGTCCCAGGGGTCCATCACCCCCTATGGCGTGCAGACCGCGGTGATCGGGAACAAGGTGCTGGCGGTCTGGCATGACTACTACAACAGCGGATATGCCAACTGGTATGTGGCCGGCGCGCTGATCACCGCGGATGGCAACGTGGAGAAGACCCTGACCATTGGAGATGCGGTGTATTACCAGCAATGGCCGGTGGTGGCCGCGGATGGGTCTCGCTTTCTGGTGTGCTGGATCGATTACCGCAGCGGGTGGAAATGGGATATTTATTGCAATTTTGTGACCCCCACGGGTGCGCTCTCGGATGGCACCGGTGGGTTCGCCCTGGCTTCGGGCGGTTTCCATCAACTCTATCCCTCCGTGGCCTTTCATCCTCTTCTGAATGCGTACCTGGTGGTCTGGGAATCCCAGCAGCCCGGTTTCTATCAGGTCTATGGAAAACGCGTTCTTCCCGGTGGAACCGTGCTGGATCCCAGCGAAGTGCGCCTGGGGTTCACCTCCACTCAGCAGTACAACCCTGCTGTGGCGGCGGGACCCGACACCCTTTTCACCGTGCTGGTCTCAGCAGATTACCGGAATGGTTCCGCGGGAGATGCCTATGCTTTCCGGGTGGATGGAAACCTTGCACGCATTGATTCTCCTGCGGTTGCGGTGGCCACCCAGCCTCTGGAGGAGGGGCACTGGTCTCCGCACCCGCCGATTGCGGTGGATCCTGCGGGGATCCTGTTTGGATGGGCTTATGGTCCCACCGGAAATGTGGCGCCCACGGCTGCCCAGCTGGCGCGGCGGTCGCTGGATCTGACCACCGACCCCTGGGGAGGGGTGCGGGACCTGGACTGGCAGAGCGAACCGCAGCGTTCCCTGGTGTTCGCCCGTGCTGCGGACCGGGTGCTGGCGGTCTGGTCGGCGCCCGATTCCACGGGGGATATGCAGATCTGGGGGCGGTTGTACACACCCGGGGGCCATGCGATGACCCCGGTGTTTCCCATCAGCACGGCAACCGGGACACAGCAGTATCCCCAGGCGGTCTATGATTCCCTGAGTGGAAACTTCCTGGTGGTGTGGGAAGATTTCCGCAACGGGGTGGACTGGGACATCTATGGCGCGCGTGTAGATACCCTGGGGACCGTCCTGGACGCCGCAGGACTCGCCCTGGTTTCGGTGAGCGGCCAGCAGCAGGAACCCTCCCTGGCGGTCTCGGACACCACCGTCCCGCGTTTCTTCCTTGTCTGGAGTGACAACCGGGTGGGGAACTGGAACATCTACGGGAAGTTTTTCAACGAGTACGGGGTGCCCACAACCGGAGATCTGAGCGTGGGGGTGGCGGGGAACACCCAGGAAAAAGCCCGTGTGGTTTATGCCCCGCAGCAGGAAGAGTTCTTCGTGGTGTGGGAAGATTACCGGAACAACCGCTGGGACCTTTTTGAAAACCGCGTGGACCTTGCGGGGAATGTGCTGATGGGGACCGGAGGTGCGCCGCTTTATGCCGCTGGATCGCAGAGCCGCCGTCCGGATGTGGTCTGGACCGGGAGCCGGTATCTGGTGGCCTGGGAAGACAGCCGGAACGGGACCTGGGATGTGTATGTGACCCGGGTTTCTCCCACCGGTGTTCGTATGGACCCGGTGGGTATTCCGGTGAGTACGGATCCCGGTGCCCAGCGCTCCGTGCGTCTGGGGTGGCTTCAGGGGCACGCCCTGTTGATGTGGCAGGATGCCCGCAACGGTAGGAACGATCTGTATGGAACCCTTCTGGATGCCGGCGGCCAGCCCGCGGTGCCCGGAGGTCAGCTGCTGGTGGCCTCTCTGGGCGTCACGGGGGCGCTTTCCGCGACACCGGAATATCCCAACTGGGTGGCTTCGCTTGTGCCGCTTTCGGATTCCACCTTTGCCCTGGGGTATGAGCAGGTAAAGGGCGCACCCTATCACAACCGGCGGGTGGCCTTCCGGCTCTTCCGGGATCACGCGCCTGCCCTGAGCTTCCAGCCTGTTGCTCCCGTACTGTTTGTGGGCGACACCCTTTCGCTTGCCTGGACCACACGGGGTGTGCTGGAGCGTCTAAATGTGGAGGGCTCGCCGGATGGAAGCGCGTGGACCCTGTTCGCCAGCGACCAGACAAACACGGGAAGTGCTCAGGTGGTTCTCCCGGATCAACCTTCCCGGACCTACCGCTTCCGTCTTACCTCCACCGGGCCCTGGCAGACACAGGTGGTGAGTCAACCCGTGGTCCTGATGCGCCGGCCGGTGTGGCAGTTCCCTCTGGGAGGGGATACCCTCAACCTCGGGGACACGGTGATGCTCACCTGGCAGCCCACGGGCATTGGCGGGCCGGTGCAGCTGGAGGTCTCCTATGACGATGGCCAGACATGGACGCTGATCCGCAGCTACGTTCCGGATTCCGGGCAGTTTACCTGGGTGGTTTCCGGTGTGCCCACGAATCATGCGCGCTTTCGGGTGGTTCACCAGGAATACAGTGTGGCACAGGAGATCAGCGGACCGGTGGTGCTGCGGAGTCTGGCTTTTCTGCAGTTGCTTCGTCCCAATGGCGGGGATACCCTCTTTGTGGGGGACACGCTCACCGTGCAATGGTTGGCCAGCGGTGTTTCGCAGGTCGCGCTTCTGCTCTCGCCGGACAGTGGATTGACCTATCTCACCGTTGCGCCTGCACTGGACGCAACCTCGGGGAGCTATGCCTGGGTGGTGCCCGATCATCCCACGCCCTACGGGAAGATGCGGGTACAGGATGAGGCGAATCCTGCCCTCTTTGATGAGAGTGATGTTTTCTTTGCCGTTTTGCAGCCGGCGCTGATGGTGTATCCCAACGGTGGAGAGGTGGTGAACGGCGCCCAGCCGCTCACGGTTCAGTGGCAGGTGCTCCGTGCGGATCTGGTGGATTCGGTGGATGTGTACTTCAGCACCGATGACGGGCGGACCTGGACCCCTGTGGGTTCGGGGATCCCTGCCTCTTCAGGACAGTATACCTTCACCGTGCCCAACCAGAACCTGGATTCCTGCCGGGTGGAGATCCGACATCACCGCCGGGGATGGTTGATCCACGATGCCAGTGATGGACGATTCCGGATCCAGCAGGGCGTGGGGGTGTCTGAGCAGCCCGCGGTGTTCCGGATGCGTCTTCAGAAGGTTCAGCGGACGTATGTCCTCGCGCTGGCACTGCCTCTTTCGGATCGCATCACGGTGACCGTACGGGATATCACAGGAAGAAGGGTCTGGGCACGCACCTGGAATCTCCGCGCAGGTACACATGAGCTGGGACTTCCGGCGCTTCCTTCCGGGGTCTATCTCCTGCGCGTGGACGGGCACAGGATCCACCGGTCCCTGCGCTGGATCCGCTTCTGAGGGGATTTCGTGCGTGAGGGGGAGGCCGCATGCGGCCTCCCCCTCACGCTTTTCCGTTCGCCCGTTGATGGGTCCAGGCGCCCGCCATACAATAGCATTATGGACCTCTATCGCGAGTGGATATTAGAGCATTACAAAAACCCGAGGAACTTCGGGGAACATCTGGAGGGAGCCAACCGGATCTATGAGGATGGCAATCCCTCCTGCGGGGACCATCTTCGGGTGGAACTTCGTGTCGAAAACGGAAAGATTGAGGATCTGCGCTTCCTCGGCCAGGGATGTGCCCTCTCCGTCGCTTCGGCCTCCATTCTGTCCGACCTGGTGAAGGGACGTACCGAGGAGGAAGTACGGGCCATGGGGAAAGAGGATCTGTTTGAAGCCCTGGGCATTCGCCCTGTGCCCATGCGACTCAAATGTGCCCTGCTTCCGCTCAAGGTGCTTAAAGCCGCCCTTTATGGCCTTCAGGCGGTGGAAGAGGAGGGTCTGGACGGATGAACCTGCAGGAAATCCGGTCCTGGTTCCCCATTCTGGAACGGGAAGTCAATGGTCATCCCCTGGTCTATCTGGACAATGCCGCCACCACCCAGCGTCCCCGCCAGGTGATTGAGGCCGTTCAACGTTTCTACGAGACCTACAATGCCAATGTGCACCGTTCTCCCCATACCCTGAGCTTTGAGGCCACGGAAGCCTATGAACGCGCCCATCGTGCGGTGGCGCGGTTTATCGGCGCCTCTTCCTGGCGAGAAGTGGTGTTTGTTCGGAATGCCACCGAGGGTATCAATCTGTTTGCATACGCCTGGGGGTTGAGCCATCTGCAGGAAGGCGATGAGATCGTGACCACGGTGTCCGAGCACCATTCCAACCT
>JALUJC010000067.1 GCA_027053375.1 Caldifarciminota bacterium | reverse complement strand
ACCCAGCACAGCTGCGGCTTCAAGCACGTGCTGGTGAGCGGCGGAGAAAAAGGAGAGTTTATAGTAGAGCAACGCTTCCAGACTGTTGGGTGGCGTATAGGGAGAAGGAGGGGTGAAGGACCACATCCCCCGATTGCTACGCAGATGGCCGTTTCGATAGAGATCAGAGAGGATTTCTTCCATAAAATAAGGATTTCCACCGCTCCACCGCTGAAGTTGTTCCACAAGGCCAGGAGGGGGAGAGGTGCCGAGAGCGTGCTGGAGAAACTCCTGGATTTCTGCGGCCTGGAAAGAGGGAAGAAAGATCTCCTGCACCAGGCCTTCCCGGTAAAAATGCGGAAGATGGTGCGAAAGGGGCTCACGGTTTCTTTCTTCCACCCTGAGGGTCCCGATCACACGGATTCCGGAACGCTGACGAAGGAGGTAATGAAGAAAATCCAGGGTGAGAGCATCAGCCCACTGGATGTCGTCGATCATGAAAACGGTGGGTTCTGGAAAGAGCTGAGAAACCGCATCAAAAAGCCGAAGGAGGTCGGGGGGAAGAGAGGATTGGGCGGAGCGACCGTGGAGCAGGGCGTTCAGTTCTTCCTGGAGAGGAGGAGAAAGAAGGGAGAGGTGATCCGGGTCTTCATCCAGACGACGACGCAGGATTTCGCGAATGGGCGTGAAGGGAATGTTTTCGTGAAGCGCATAGGCATTGCCGCGGTAATAGGGGCTGGATACCCTTTCAAGCAATTCCATGGCAAGACGGGTTTTGCCAATCCCGGCAGGGCCCACAAGGAGAATCATGGGTGTTTGCTGTTCCATCAGCCGATGGGCCTGCTGGATCTGGTCTTTGCGTCCCACGAAATGACGGACCGGGAGGGTCAGGGTGAGGTGGGTGCTTTCAAGGGATTCCACACGTTTTTTACCGAGTGACTTGGCACGGTACATGGCCTGGTCTGCACGTGCGAAGAGTTCCTCCCATGACCAGCCATCCCTGGGAGAAGCCGCCACGCCGATACTTGCTGTCAGTTGAAGAGAATGGATGGGGGTGCGTTCCAGCGTATGAAGGATTTTCTGCCCGACCTGGTAAGCACCTTCCGGGTGGGTTTGAGGAAGAAGAATCACGAACTCGTCGCCGCCGTAGCGAACAATACGATCCCCTTCTCTTAGTTGATTTTGTAAAAGTCGGACAAGAGATCGAAGCACCTCATCCCCACGAAGATGTCCATAGGTGTCATTGATTTGCTTGAAATTGTCAAGGTCAAGCACCAGAATGGCATAGGGAAATCCCAGACGCCTTGAATGCTCCAGCTCGCGGGGGAAAACCTCTCGTAGAAATTTACGATTCAGCGCACCCGTGAGCTCATCCCGATAGGTATCATCTACACGCGATTCCTGTCCCATCCCTCTATAATGTACGTAGCGGGCAGGGATCTGTCAACCGATGCGTCGAAAAATATGGCGCGCAGGTGTTTCCCAGAAAGAGAGCGGTGCAGGGTGAATCTGAAAGAGATGTGACAGAACAAGACCAAAATCATCCTGTTCAATGGAACGAAGACGGCGGGCATTCAGGGGGTTGGGGGACCGAAGGGGATCCCGGATGGGTTGCGGATGAACCGAAAGATGGCCAGGTCTGTGAATTTTCGTGATTCGCTGAAGTACAAGGGAGGCATCACCAACCTTCACGGTAAGCCGATCAATAGAAACAGATGCATCCGGAAGCATCCATGCAAGGAAACGACGGAGAATCGATCGATAGAGCGAAAGGAGACGGTGGATTTCGCGGTGATGACCCAGAAGGGGGATCAGGTCTTCCGGGAAGAGGGGAGAAGCGGGGATGAGCGCGAAGGGGGGTAGAGCACGGTCAACTGGTGAAAGATCGGGATAGCGGCGCTGAAGGAGACGATGGGCGATTCTTTGAAGCAGGGATGGATCCAGCAGGGAACCGTCTGGAATATAGGGATGAAAGAGGACACCTTTGCGGTAAAGCGTTCCCAGAAGACGATGCAGAAGAACAAGGTCATCCACCACGCGCACACCACGAAGAAGTTCTCCCACGGTGAGGGGTGGTGCGGGCGGCAGTGTAAAAGCGTTCAGACGTTCAAGGACAGCGTGATCAGGAAGATCCTCCGGAGAGACCGAGTGATCCAGAAACATTCGGATCCGTTCGCCTTCCAGGTAAGCCTCAAAGACAAAAGAAGGAAGAGGTGGTGTGTCTGGAGGAGGAGGAACAGGGGGAACCTTCGCTGTAATCAGGGGATCATCCTGCATGGGAAAACGGAGCAACAGATGAACGGAACGTTCGGTGGAAGGTTGAGACGTCAAAGGCGTTCCATCCGTACTCTGGTAATACAACCCATCTTCCTGGAGTCTCGGCGGATCTGCGAGAGAACTGTGAACAGGATGAAGAATCATCTTCTGTACAGGGATCTCGTGTTTGGGAGGTGGTGTATCCGAGAGCCATACCGTGTCCAGCGGTCGAAAGAGTGCCCATCGCTGTAAAAGAAAGGGAAGCGCTCGAGGATCTGGAAAAATAACAATTTCCTGATGAGGTGGAATCACGTGGATCCAGCGAATCAATCGACGAACATCCGGGACATGAAAGCGATAACGACCTTTCGATGAAGCAACGGGAACCCCAAGTTCATGAACCAGCAGGTGCGCACGGTCCGGATCCCGGGTGATCCGTTGCATCCAGAGGTGAAAGTTGTTCGCAAAGAGCCTGCGGTCCTGATGATAAAGCGCATGAAATTTCAGCATCTCTTCCAGGGTCATCATGGACTGTATAACAAGGTATAGTGCATAAAGATCCTGAACACGATCTCGTGAGATTGGCCATATGAGGGTTCGATAGGGGAACCTGCGCAGCAAGACAACATCTGGACGTTTCTGGAGTTCTTCCTGACGTCTGGTCTTCTCCTCACGGGAACGCAATGGGATAAAACGAACCACACGCCGGTCTTTCCAGTAAAGGAGAAGATTCAAATGACGAAGAGGCCCATGTGGAGAAAACCAATCGGAGGAAGGATGGTGGTTTAAAAGGACGATTAGTGGAAAAGACTTTCGGAGGGATTGTTGATATAGGTCATGAGGATTTGCATGAAGATCGGCGATGACACCCCCGGGTAAAGCCTTGGTATTCTGCTGTTGAAAAAGATCAGGAAAGACGGGATTTTCGGAGAGGTAAATCCAACCCTTATGAGTCAAAAGGGAAATAATGTAAGGTTTAAAAATATCTACCACATAGCCGGGAATAAGAACCACGCCCTCCCGGGTAAGACGCGCCTGAATCTGGCGTATGAGAGGTGGGGGAACCGCCTTCATCGCTGGCCGTCAAGGACCTGACGATAAACTGCCAGCACACGCGTCGCAATTTGATTCCAGCCATGGGCACGGGCTGTGTCCAGACCCTCTCTGTGCAGCCGTTCCCAGGTTTCGGGGTCCTTTAACACGCGGAGAATGGCATGGGACAGGTCGGATGAATTTTCCGGATTGACCAGCAATCCGTTCACGCCATCCCGAATGACCTGACGGTATCCAGGATTGTTTCCTGCAACGACGGGTGTTCCACAGGCCATGGCTTCCAGTAGAACGATTCCGAACGTTTCACCCCCGGTGGCAGGTGATACGTACACATCCGCACTGCGGTACAGGGAGGGGACCTCCTCTGTACGGGCATGTCCCCAGAAGTACACGCGATCACGCAGAAGAGGATCGGAAGCAACCCGCGCTTCCAGACGGGACCGTAGAGGTCCCTCACCTGCAAACCATGCAACCGCATCGGGAAGCGCGCGAAACACATCAGGGAGGGCCTGAAGCAGAAGATGGGGACCTTTCCGTTCCTCCAGCCTGCCCAGGAAAAGGATGCGCGGTGAACCGGAACGAATCACGGTAGACACAGGTGGAACGTTGGGATGAAAGCGTTGAAGATCCACGCCATTGGGGATGATCACATAGGACCCATGGAAATAGGGAGCCATCACATCCCTGGCAACGGTGGATACCGTGATGGCCACGCGAATACGCTTCCATATGGGCTGGAAGAAAAAACGTGCAGGACGATACCAGTTGTACCCGGTAAACGCAGTGTGAAAGGTGGCCACCAACGGATAGGGGCTGAGGAGGGAGACCAGGGCCGGGAGATTGGGCGCAAGGGGACCATGGACATGAACCACATCAAAGGTATGCTGGCGAAGAAATGCGCGAACCTTGAGCGGAAGGAGAGGGTGAAAGGTGAAGGTGATCTGGCTCTGGTTCAGGGGGAGGGTCACCACACGACCCAGGCGATGGACCCAGGGAGGATCCTCCGGGTCAGGAAGCATGGGATAACGTGTGGTCAGCACACGAGCATCGTGCCCCAGATCCTGAAGGGCACGTGTGAGATGATACAGATGTTCGGATACCCCCCCCGGGAAAGGGCGAAATGCGTCCGAAACCTGAAGGATGCGAAGGGGACGCCGTCCGGATGTTTCAGTTGAGTTCAAGGTTCCGGAGGACCTCCAGGAGTTCAGGATTCACAAGCGCAGAGAGATCACCGGGATCTTCACCCAGCAGCAAACGGCGAAGAAGACGCCGCATCACCTTCCCGTTGCGTGTTCGCGGGAGATCGGGAACCAGAAACACACGGTCGGGTCGGAGCGCTTTGCCCATCCGTTCACCAATGTACGCACGAACTTCTTCGGGATCCAGATGTGCGGGATCATCTGCAACAACGAACACCACAGGAACCTCTCCCTTGACGGGATGGGGAACGCCGACCACGGCGGCTTCACGCACGTACGGGTGTCCCACCGCCACCGATTCCATCTCCGCAGGCCCCAGTCGTTTCCCGGCAACCTTCAGGGTATCGTCCGCACGTCCAAGGATATAGAAGAATCCTTCTGCATCCCTCAGGGCGAGATCTCCGTGGTCCCAGAGGTTGGGAAAGGTGGACCAGTAGGTCTCCAGGTACCGATCCTTCTCCTCCCAGAAACCACGTGTCATCCCGGGATTGGGGAACCGGATCACCAGCCTTCCAA
>JALUJC010000066.1 GCA_027053375.1 Caldifarciminota bacterium | reverse complement strand
TTGAGCGCGGTCTGGTGGTTCTGGTGGGTTTTGAGAAAGAAGACCAGGACGTGAAACGCCTTGCAAAAGCGTTTTTACAGAAAATCCCTGTTCTCCGTGTGTTTGAGGATGCGCAGGGTCGCATGAATCTGTCTCTGCTGGATCGGGGGTATGGCCTTATGGTTGTGCCCAATTTCACACTGGCGGGTTCTGTCCAGAAAGGTCGCCGACCATCCTTTGACGGGGCCCTTGCTCCCGAACCTGCGCGCATCTTTTTTGAACATCTGTGTGAAGAGCTGAAACGTTCATGGAATATGGAGGCTCCACTGGTGTGTGGGCGCTTTGGCGCCCATATGCACATTGATCTGATCAACGATGGTCCTGTGACCCTGATCTGGCGTTATCCTTCACGGTAACCCCACCTCCCCACGAGGGGAACAAAAGCGCAATCGGTGAGTTCTTCTGCCGATCCCTGATCCGGTTCGCCATGTTTTTTCCACCTGATCAGAATCTGCCCCCAGCGTGGTCCAACCGGTGCAACCAGGATGCCGCCCACCTTCAATTGCTGTTTGAGAGGGGGCGGAAGATCAGGGACGGCTGCTGTAACAAGAATACGATCAAAGGGGGACGCTTCGGACCAGCCCAGACTTCCATCTCCCACACGGAAATGCACGTTGGTCAGTCCCAGCGCGGTCAGGCGCTTTCTGGCTTCTTCCTGAAGATCTCTGATTCGCTCAATGGTATAGACCTCATAGACCAGGGATGCGAGAACGGCCGTCTGGTATCCAGATCCCGTGCCAATTTCCAGGACACGTTCGTCTCCTCTGAGTTCCAGAGCCTCGGTCATCAACGCCACCATGTAGGGCTGGGAGATGGTCTGACCGGCTCCAATTTCCAGTGGGCCATCGTAATAGGCGTAACGCTGGAGTTGCTCGGGCACAAAATGTTCTCTCGGCAGGGTTCCCATCACGCGTAGCACCCGGGAATCTCGTATGCCCCGTCGGATGAGCTGCTCCTCCACCATCCGGCGGCGTTGTTTTTCAAAAGGCGTAGGTTCTTCTGTATTGCTCAAGCCTTTCATGATCGGTGAGGTCCAGGGAAAGGGGGGTGACCGATGCATATCCCTGAAGGACAGCTTCCAGATCCACGCCGTTTTCATGGTTCCATGAGGGGGTTCCGGCGATGGTATAGGTGCCATCGGGGTGATGCTGTACAGGATTCTGGTAAACCCGGGTCCCCAGCCGTGTCCAGCGTATACCCCGGAGGTTTTCTGGAGGCTGGTTGGGGACATTCACGTTGAGAAAAAGGAAAGTTTCCCGACTCCCTGGAATTTCCATAAGCTTCTTCAGTACCTGCCAGGCTGTCTCGTAGTGGTAAGGTGGACCTGTACGTTCCATGGACACCGCAATGGCCGGGATGCCGTAAATGGCTGCTTCCCGTGCGGCTGCCACCGTCCCGGAATAAAACACATCCTCACCCAGGTTGTATTCGTGGTTAATCCCCGAAATCACCAGGTCTGGAGGTTCTTCCATCAATGCAAAAAGGGCGAGCAGGACACAGTCAGCCGGGGTTCCATCCACGGAAACGCGGTAGGAATGGACACGCCGGACACGGATGGGCCGACGAAGGGTGATGGCGTGACTCTGGGCGCTCTGTTCAAACCGGGGTGCCACGGTCATCACATCCAGGCCTTCTGCCTGCAGGGCGGATTCCAGGTACAAAAGCCCCGGGGAGTCCACCCCGTCGTCATTGGTCAGAAGCACACGTTGCGGCCTCATGCGTGCCAGAGGAAGCGGAAGCAAAGCCCGATGAAACGGAAGGTGTCCCGTACCTTCCGTATGTGACTCTGTTCATCCCGATACACGGTTGGAATGGGCACATAGGCGATGCGTAGGGGTCGGCGGGTGATTTTCCACAGGATCTCCGATTCCGTGTCATAGCGCTCCGTCCAGAAGGGGAAGAGACCGTATAAAAGGCCTGTGCGAAGGGCCCGGTATCCAGACTGGGTATCCAGCAGACGCTTCCCGGAAAACACCGAAAGCACCAGAGAGGTCAGGCGGTTGGTGATCCAGCGATCCAGGGGCATCCCTTTCATGTTGTGGAAACGGGTCCCGATCACCAGATCCGCGCCAGCCTGAAGCCATTGAAGAAACATGGGAAGATAGGCGGGAGGGTGTTGTCCATCCGCGTCCAGGGTAATCACCGCATCGTACCCGTGATCCAGAGCCCAGGCATAAGCGCTCTGCAGGGCCGCACCTTTTCCGCGGTTGACCGGGTGATGAATCACCTGGACGTTCATCTTTCGTGCCACCTCTCCCGTAAGATCATGGGAACCGTCATCCACCACAAGGATGGGAATTCCCGGTACCGTGGACCGGATACGGGGAAGCAGATCTGGAAGATGCCGTGCTGCGTTATAGGCTGGAATCGCAATCAGAATCTGCATGCACAAAAAGAAAGCGTCGGGGCGAGTGGATTCGAACCACCGACCTCCGCCACCCCAAGGCGGCGCGCTAACCAAGCTGCGCTACGCCCCGACAGCGCGGGAATTATAGAGGGAGGAATCAGAATCATCAACCATCCCCGTTGTTCCCTGCTTCTTCTGTGAAGATATCCGGGGGTGCAGGTTTCTCTTTGCCCCGTGATGATCCGTTGGAAGGGGGAGAAAGGTGTCGGGGGGGACGCCCCACCCGTTCGCGGAGGGCAGCCCGTCGCTTCTCCACAATGGCCTCTGCGATATCACGTATGGTGGTGGTGATCCACAGATCCGTGGGGGATCCCTCCCGGTAGTCCGCCGGTCCCATGGCACGCACCCGCCCCTGTTCCAGCAGGGCTTTCACCTGACGAAATGCCTGCTCGTCGCCCGGAGGATAGACCGCATAGGTGTGCCCCCCGTTCTGGTTCAGGATGGAGAACATGGGGATATCGCTGGGCCCGTCGGCGATATAGATCATATGTTCAAAAGGAACACGGCGATCCTCGTGGGGAATATAGGCGTTGACATCAATTTCAGGATGGACATTGGTGCCTTTGTTGATCTCAAACAGGGCACGGGTTTTGGAAGTGTTGTCAATCACATAGGCCAGTTGCCGGACCTGGGGGTGCGGATTCAGGCGGTGTTCATCAAACAGGGCACGGCGGTGGAGAAACCCTGGAGGTGGGGGACTCTCCACAAACTCGCAGGCCCAGATCCCGTCCACCTGGTCACCCACCCGGCTTCCCACAATCATGTCGCGCAACCCTGTACTGATGATGTAATGCTCCACGCGTATGTCAAAGCGCCGATATTCAGGGTGCCGGAGGACCATGGAACGGGTTCGGTGAAAGATCTCTGGAATACCGGGGAAAAACTCAATTTTTGCACCGAGTTTCCGGAGGAGTTTGCGGTTCAACCCCGGCATCAGACCGTGCTCTGCATAGGTGATCAGGTGGTTGAGGTACAGGATATCCCTGGACACCCGGTGCACCCCTTCCCGGCGATACGCCTCCTGGAGGGCATCCACTTCTGCCCAGAATTGCTGCTCATCCACGTCGAAATAGCGGAAAAGCGGGGTTTGCATGTAATGTGGGGAAAGGGTTTTGTCAAAGTCCCAGATGATCGCGATGACCGTCTGAGGAAAAACCGGTGTGGCCGGTTTGGGTTTCCCTGTTCGTTTCATGCGGGAGGAAGGTCCGGCGTTCCTTCAGGGGGGATTTGCCGGGAAGATGCCGATGCAGGTTTGAGGTCCTGGAGGATCCGCCCCCGTTCAAGCCGGACAATCCGTTTTCCTTCCACGTGGTTCAACAGGGTGTAGTTGTGGGTGGCCATTAACACGGTGGTCCCTTTCCTGTGGACATACTGCAGCAGATCCAGGATTTCCCAGGCTGTGTTGGGATCCAGGTTCCCTGTGGGCTCGTCAGCCAGGAGAATAAGCGGTTCGCGGACGATGGCCCGTGCGATGGCAACACGCTGTCGTTCACCCCCCGAGAGTTCGTGTGGGAAATGGTGTGCTTTTCCAATCAATCCCACCTCCATCAGCACATCCCGCACCCGCTCTTCAATGCGTTTTCTGGGTTGCTTCATCACCTCCAGCGCCAGTGCCACATTGTCAAAGACACTCCGATCAGGAAGCAGGCGAAAATCCTGAAACACATACCCTACACGTTTGCGAAGTTCCGGAAGATCGCGCGGCCGAATGTGCTCCGAGTTAAACTCCAGAACCTGAAGGAACCCTTCATCGGGCAACTTGTTAAACGTGATCAGGTTCAGCAGGGTGGTTTTCCCGGATCCGGTTGGGCCCACAAGGAATACAAACTCTCCCTTTTCAATTTCAAGAGAGACCTGGTCCAGGGCTTTCCACTCCCCATACCGGGCCGTTACGTCGTAGAGCAGAATGACCGGTTTCATCCGCGGACCACCAGTACAGAAGTTTCGGAATCCCGGACAATGCGCTCGGTGGTGGTCCCCAGAATGGTCTCCACCAGGGAGTGTTTCCGCCGGGGACCCAGAATGACCTTTTCAGGATGAATCTCCTGTATGGCGCGCAGGATTTCAGGCGCCGCGTGGCCCACCACCACTTCATGGGTCACGCCCGGATAGCGTTCCAGCACCTGGCGCCCACGCGCGCGTGTGGCCTCCTCCAGCTTCCGTAATTCTTCTCTGTCGCGGATCGGGGGAATGACCGTCAGGGTCACCACCTTGGCGTCAAAACGGGTTGCCAGATCAACGGCCACATCAAGCGCACGGAGAGAAGACTCTGAAAGGGAAAGCGGCACCAGATAGACAGGCGGGGAATCTTTCCTCTCCGGTGGTTCTTTCCGGACGATCAGCACCGAGCAGGGGGCTTCCCGTACCACCCGGAGCGTGGTCCCCCCCACCAGGATCCGTTCCAGGATGTTGTATTTATGGGCACCGAGCACGATCAGGTCCGCCCCGTGCTCCTTCTGGGCTTCCAGAAGTTCCACGGCAGGAAACCCGATGCGGATTTCTGTGTGAAGATCCCCATCAAAAACATGCTGAATTCGCTGGACCAGCACCTCCATTTCTCTACGGGCTTCCCGCTCCATCTCAT
>JALUJC010000065.1 GCA_027053375.1 Caldifarciminota bacterium | reverse complement strand
GATGTGCTGGCAGCCGTCCTCTGGACGGTGCCCCTCCTGGGTGTGGGGACCCTCCTTCGCGGATTGCTTTCCCTTGGTCTTGGGCAGCCCGTGCTGACCCTGAGTCCCCTGGACCTGATCCTGATGGTGGCGCCCATCCATGCACCGCTCCTCAACCCCTTCCGCCCCCTGACCGACCTCGTGTTTCTGTTCAGTCTCTGGATCCTCGCCCGTGAACTGGAGAGGCGCTATCCGGAGATCTCCCGCAGACGCTGCTTGGGGGCCATGCTGCTCCCCCTTGGACTGACCATGCTGGGAGGTGTGGTTTCATGGTTCGCATGAAGGTGTTCCAGCGTCTTCTGGCCGGGGTGATCCTGATCGCGTATACCCTGGGGGTGGTCCAGATGGGCATTCGTTCCCGGATGGTTCAGGCGATCAACCGGGAACAGCCACTTCTCCCGATTCCGGCCGTGGCGCTCTCCGGCGACACGGTGATGATTCTCCCGGATGGCCAGCACTGGACCCTTCTTCTGGCGCTTCCGGAACCCCTCTTTGCGCAACCCCAACGTGTGGAGGGGCTCCTGGACAGCCTCCGACTGCTGAAAGTGGATCACCGCCCCGTGCTCCATGTGGCCCTGCTGTCACCGGGGATCGCCCTCCCCGAGGCTTACCGCACAGAAGCCCTTCGGAAGGACAGCACCTTCTGGGTGGGATATGATCGATTCCGCTGGATGTCTCGCCAGCTGGGTGTCCGCAAAGCGCCGACACTTTTCTATCTCGACCCCGCGGGTGTCGTCCGCAGGGTCATGATTCTTCCACGGTAAGATCTGTTCTGGTCAGAACCCGGATCCGGCCCCCAATCCCGTAGCATTCATGTTAGGCAAAGGAGGCAGGGTGGGGATCATGGAAGGAAGACCGGCCGGAACCGGGGGCTGGCTTCCTCCGCCTCCCGGGATTTGAAGGGATCCACCGGAACCCAGGGACTTTTTACTCTTCAACACCACATTTTTGCCCTTGATTTCATAAACCCGGCGGTCCTCATCCGTGAGCAGTTCCACGGTGTGCTTTTTGGGAGGCGTCCAGCGAACTTTCGGCTTGTACTTCCGAATGATATCTTTGATTCGTACCGGCTTGAGATCCACTTCTTCCAGGTCTCCCACCGGGCGAAGGGCCAGAACGGTATACGCCACCTGGTTCAGGGCAATGAGATCTTCGGCCAGTTCGGGGTCCACTTTCAGGGTGACCGTTCCAAACCCACCCCCGGGCAGCTGCTGCGGCATGCCCCGGCCGCTGCGAACCTCCTGCTCTGTGGGCAGGGCAAGACGGGAACCCACCGCGATTACCTGAAGATGCTGAAACGGGATAGAAATATACCCATTGATGGGATCCGACCCAAAGCTTGGGGGTAGAATGGCATAGATGTCCACATAATCCCCGGGTACGATGTGCCCCCCGACCCCGCGCACCTCGTCAATTCGAAGGGTGATGGCGCGCAGTCCGGTCTCCAGAATGGAGGACAACCC
The DNA here is from genome assembly GCA_027053375.1 of Caldifarciminota bacterium. Taxonomy (GTDB): domain Bacteria; phylum Hydrothermota; class Hydrothermia; order S141-80; family S141-80; genus JALUJC01. Next base: position 3,553 of record JALUJC010000065.1, on the reverse strand, counting down.
GCGCAGCTGCGAAAGATCCAGCACCACATCCTGAATCATCTGAGAACCGGCCTTCAGGGGAACCAAAGAGACCTTGTTGACCACATCCTCCACCTTGGTGAAGGCACCCGGCTGGACAAACTGGCGGGGAACCAGTTCGGTTCGAACCTGTCCCTGCCGGATAATGGTTCGCGCGGGAATATCCTGGGCGGCCACCACCACTTCCACGGTTTCATACTGTGCCAGTGTCCTCCGCCGCACATCCTGAATGTACGAAAAGATCAGGAGCGCGGAAATCACAGACATCGCAATGGCTGCAAGGAACACGATCTGCCGGTTCATGGAGACCTCCTTTCCTTCAAGGTATATATACCCCGGAACGCAGAATCTGTCAACCCCTGCCCGTTTACCACTTCTTAACAATCCTGCCCTATCCTATGTGCGAACCCATACAAACCCTGGAGGGTGGAATGAAAAGGCTGCTGCTTGTCCTGCTTCTTGGGGGGTCCCTTCCCCTGCATGCGGTGACCCTGACCGGCGCAGGGGCAACCTTTCCGTACCCGCTGTATGCCCGATGGGCTTACGCCTATGAGAAAGCCACGGGGATCCGGATCAACTATCAGTCCATTGGATCGGGTGGCGGCATTCGTCAGATCATGAATCGAACCGTGGATTTTGGGGCTTCGGATGCACCGCTGACACCAGAAGAGACCCAAAAAACCCATCTGGCGCAATTCCCCACCGTGGTGGGCGGTGTGGTGGTGGCGTTTAACCTTCCCCTGAACAACCTCCGGCTGAGCAGTGAGGCCATCTGTGGCATCTTTCTTGGCACCATTACCCGATGGAATGATCTCGTGCTTCAGAAGTCCAACCCCGGTCTCTCCCTGCCGGATCAGAAAATCACCGTGGTGCATCGTTCAGACGGCTCCGGGACCACCTGGATCTTCACCCATTACCTTTCGCGCGCCTGTCCGGTATGGAAGGAGAAAGTGGGTTATGGGAAAGCGGTCAACTGGCCCACCGGGATTGGTGCGAAAGGCAACGAGGGCGTGGCGAATTACCTCAAACGGCTGCGCGGGTCCATCGGGTATGTGGAATACGCCTATGCCCGGCAGAATCAGCTGAGGGTGGCCGCCGTGGAAAACCGGGAGGGCGCTTTTGTATCTCCATCCCCGGAAAGTTTTCAGGCTGCCGCCGCACATGCTCGCTGGGATGCCGATCAGGATTTTTATCAGGTCCTGACCTGGCAACCGGGAAAAGATGCCTATCCCATCACAGGCGCCACGTTTATTTTGCTTGCCAGGGACAACCCGTCGGAACGAAACCAGAAGGTGGTACGCTTTTTTAACTGGGCCTTTGATCATGGCGACTCCCTGGCCATTTCTCTGGACTACGTCCCGCTTCCCGAAAACGTCAAATCGAAAATCCGGAACTACTGGAAAGCCCAGGGCTGGCTACCGTGAACGTACGAACCAGGGGACGCCGTAGCAGTACGCCATGGGCCGACCTCTGGGTCCACCTCACGCTTCGGGGAACAGCCTGGCTGGTGGGCCTGGCTGTTCCCATCCTGATCTTTCTTGTGCTGACCCGGGAATCCCTGCCTGCTTTTCACCGCTTTGGCTTCTGGGGATTTCTGCGTGGACACACCTGGGACCCCGCTTCCGGCGTGTTCGGCGCCCTGCCGGCGCTGACCGGTTCCCTTCTGGTAACCCTGCTGGCCACCCTCCTGGCGCTTCCTGTGAGCCTGGGGATGGCCATCTTTCTGACCGAACTTGCCCCCCGCAGGCTCCGACCTTTCCTTGAAACCGCCGTGGAGCTCCTGGGGGCCATCCCCAGCATCATCTACGGTATGTGGGGGTTCTTTGTTGTGGCGCCTCTGCTTGCCGCCACCGTGGAGCCTGCCCTTCAGGCAACCCTGGGGAAGATCCCTCTTCTGAAAGGGCTTGTTGCCGGGGTTCCCCTGGGGGTGGATGCGCTGACAGCCAGCCTGATCCTGTCCATCATGATTCTCCCTTTCATGAGCGCTGTGATCAAAGACGCCTTCCAGATGACCCCACCCCTGCTCAAAGAAGCGGGGTATGCCCTGGGCGCCACTCGCTGGGAGGTGATCACCGGCGTGATAATCCCCTATGCCCTTCCAGGGATTCTGGGCGGGGCCATTCTGGGCGTGGGGCGTGCGATTGGGGAAACCATGGCGGTCGCTTTCCTCACAGGAAACGTCCACCGTATTCCCACCAGCCTGCTGGATCCCCTGACCACCATCACCGTGGCCCTGGCCAATGAATTCACCGAAGCCCACAGCGACCTCTATCTCTCCTCTCTCTTTGCCCTGGCATGGCTCCTGATGCTGATCTCCTTCCTGCTGTTGCTGGGTGCACGCCTCTGGCTGCACCGTACCCTGGGGGAGGCACGATCATGACCCGGATCCCGCTCCATCAGAGAAGACAGCAGTTCCTCCGACGCAGGAAAATCAAGAATGTGCTGATGCTGGGCCTCACCGCCCTGACCGGACTCTATGGACTGGGATGGCTCGCCTGGATTCTCACAGACGTGTCTTTGCAGGGCATCCGGCACATTACCCCTGCACTCTTTCTCCGGGATCCCCTCCCCCCCGGTATGCCGGGAGGCGGCTTGCGCCACGCCTTTCTGGGACAATTGATCATCACCACCCTGGCTGTGCTTGTGGGGGTACCTCTGGGAATCGGTGCCGGAATCTACCTCGCAGAATACGGTAAATACCGCAGAGAAGGGCGGTGGATTCGTGCCATTCTTGATGTGATGGTCAGTTCACCCTCCATCGTGATCGGCACCGTGGTGTATGCATGGATGGTGAAACCGCTCGGTCATTTTATGGGCGTGGCCGGATCGCTTTCTCTGGCGATCCTGATGCTCCCCATTGTGGCCATTACCACCGAGGAGATGCTGCGGATGGTGCCCGATCCTCTGCGGGAGGCCGCTTACGCGCTGGGCGCACGACAGTGGCAGGTGATCCGGGACATCTCTCTTCCGGCAGCACGTAAGGGCATCATGACCGGCGTGATTCTGGCCATCGCGCGCATCTCCGGGGAGACCGCACCGTTGCTATTTACCTCCTTCAACAGCCCCTACACGGTCCTGAACCCGCTGAAACCCATGGCCACCCTGACGGTGACCATCTTCCAGTACGCCATGGGCCCCTATCCGGAATGGCACGCCCAGGCCTGGGCGGCTGCCCTGGTGCTGGTGGGTGGGACCCTTCTCCTCTTCCTGCTGGCCCGGTGGTGGATGGCATCCTTCCGGCGTCCTCAGGGATCCGCATGAGGGGTTGCGTCAGGAGACAGGATATAGATACGTACGGGGAGTTTTCCGTGGTACACCCCGCGTTGATGAACCACACGAAACCCGTGCTTCCTGGAGAACCGATCAACCAGATCGTCCCGTGGGGTGAACATGCCCAGACGCCCCTCCGGGGTGAGCACCCGCACGGCCTGTTCCAGCAGGGCATCATAGACCCGTTCGGTTTCCCGCGGGTCCGCCACGCGGAGTCCATAAGGTGGGTTGGTCACGATCACGTCCACCCGATCCAGCCAGCGGG
>JALUJC010000064.1 GCA_027053375.1 Caldifarciminota bacterium | reverse complement strand
CAAACCACCAGTGCAGGGAGCCCACGATGCCCGTGGGAATCAGACGAGAAGAATTTCGCTGCGCATCCCCGGTCCACAGGGGTGTTAATGACCTAAGCTTCCATTCTTTCCATTTCATATTCACGAATCCTATCCTCCCTTTCTCACCACCAGGATCATGCCAAATCCCTGGCTGTTTTTGGCGCCGAGGCCCGCTTCGTAGGCCAGGGTGAAATAGGGCTCTGGGAGGCGGACCTCAAAGGTCCCCATCCACCCTTTGATCACCGTGCCTTTGAACCGGATGATTTTCAGATCGTGAGAGGAAACGCGTACCGGACGGATCCAGGCATCGTCCGGAAGCGAGACATCCGGACCATACCAGGCAAGCGCCTTTCTCTTCAGATTCTGGATCACCTGTTGGGAGAATTCTTCTTCAAAAGGGGAGAAATAGTATGTTTTTTTCTGCCCCGAAGGATGCTGGAGCGTGGAATAGACCGTGATGGGGGAAAGCGTCCGTACCCGCATGACCTCACGGGGCACGGGAGGCATCTCCACCTCCACACGGTCCAGAATGCACAGCTGACGCCCGAGCCGGAACTCCCCCCATCGCACAAGATTGGAGGCAAGGGAGGTGAGTACATCCACGTCCAGCGACCCCAGATAGAGGGTTACGGGATGACCGAACAGGATGTGTGGCGTGCCATTTTCCCTCTGGATCTTCGGACTCCGCGACCACAATCTTGAAAAGGTAAAAAACTTGTACCGCCGTTTGCCAAACTGCCAGCCTTCGTCGTGGATTCTGTCTGCAAGGGTGCGGTCCAGAAGCCGGTAGATGAGCGACTGCACCTGGTGGTTGTAATGCAAAGGGAGCCGCAATGGCGGCTTCTGCGGACGAAAACGAATCGCAATCCTCACCCCTTGCTCCCGCCGTTCATACGTTTCAAAGATAGAGCCTTTTCGAAAAATGGTCAAGACCTCCTGGATGAAACACACTGTGCGCATGTGCGGTTTTCGCCCTCATTTCCTGAAGGAGATCTGAATCATCCTCTGAGAGGGATGGATGGGACGGGGGATAGCCTCCATGATCTTTACCGGAGGATCCAGCAACGCACAGGAGGTGCGCCATGAAAAGATGGACAACGTTGCTTGCGGGATGTCTGCTGGCTTTTGCCACGTTCAGCCCGCTCCATGCAGGTGAACGCATGGTACAGGTGGAAGGCACTGTGAGCGGTGCGGTATGCGGCACCGTGGAACACATGCTGTGCACCCACAAACCCGATCCAGAACATCACTACGAACTCCTCGGCGTCTTTACGAAAGATGGAAAATTCTTCTTCCTGATCAACGTGCCGCAGAACGTTCTCCGGCGAATCAACCGCGAACCCGTGATGGTGAAAGGCAAGCCTGTGGAAGGGTATCCCGCGCTCATGGTTGCCACGCTGAGCGTGGAGGGACACACCGTGTATGCCCCGGGGCGAATGCCCATGAAGATGGACGACGACAATCACGAGGAATACGAAAAGAAAGGCGTCTACGACGACTGAACCCCAGCGAAGCACACCCCACCTTTCGGCGTAGCCCGTATGCCATTCCGTCCGTGCGTACGACGGACGGAACATGATCCCGGATTGGGGACTTCTGCGGTGCTGCGAACCCGTCCCCATCCCCGGGAGACGGGCACCGCTTGCGTATTCCCCCCGGGGGTGTTATCATACCCTTATGCAGATTATGGAAGTGGCGGCCGAAAGCGTGCCCCTGGTCAAGGTGGGTGGACTGGCGGATGTGGTGGACGGACTGAGCCGTGCCCTGCACCGGATGGGCCACCGTGTGGATCGTATCCTTCCCGGATATGTCCGGCACATCCCCGGATACGCCGATCTGCCCACCATAGAGGTGGGGGAATATACTTTCCGGTACATGCCGGGGGAGACAGGCACGGTATGGTTTTTCCATGAACCCGCCCTCTTTGATCGGCAGGGCATCTATGGTGAGCAGGGGAAAGGTTATCCTGACAACTGGCTGCGGTTTGGACGCTTCAGCCGTGCAGCGGCCGCCCTGATCCTGCACCTGGAAACCCCGCCCGACGTGGTCCATGTGCACGACTGGCACACCGCCACCGTTGGGGTATTCCTGCCTTCCACGATGCGTACGGTGCTCACCCTGCACAACGCCGCCTATCAGGAACGGCTCACGCCTGACCGTGCAGCGGTTCTGGACCTGCCTTACGATCCCGGCGATCCCTACACCCACAGCATGCTGGCCCAGGGGCTCCGCACCGCATCCTGGATTGTGCCGGTCAGCCCCACCTATGCCCGGGAATTGCTGGGGGAGGGGACAGATCACGGGCTGGCTCCCCTGCTCCGCCCCCTTCAGGCACGGATCCGCGGGATTCTGAACGGTCTGGACACCGAGCGGTGGGATCCCCGCAGCGACCCTGCCCTTCCTGTGAGGTATGACATCTCCCGCCTGGAGGAAGGCAAAAGGGCAGCCGCACGTGCCCTTCGCCAGGAACTGGGCCTTCCCTCTGCAGGTCCGCTCCTGGGGATGGTGGCACGGATCACCCGCCAGAAGGGGCACGATCTGCTCCCCGCGCTTCTACCCATTCTCCGGAAACACCGCGCCACCCTGGTGATCCTGGGCACGGGGGATGCCCTGCTGGAAGACCGGCTTCAGCGTCTTTCATCGCTGGATCCAGCGCATATCCGGTTTATCCGGGCATTCCGTGATGATCTTGCGCGCCGCATCTATGCCGCCGCAGACTGGTTCCTGATGCCCTCTCGCTACGAACCCTGCGGACTTGCCCAGATGATTGCGTTCCGGTACGGAACCCCGGTGATCGCCCATCGCACCGGTGGGCTGGTGGACACCGTGGTGGACCTGCACGCGGAGCCCGCCCGAGCCAACGGTTTCCTGTTCTGGCCTTTCGGTGCCGAACCCTTCCGTGTGGTTGTGGACGAAGCCCTCACCCTGCAGAAGGAACACCCGGAGGAATACGCCCGCCTGCGCATTCAGGCCATGCAGACCCCCGTTTCCTGGGAGGTCTCCGCCCGGGCCTACCTCACCCTGATGCAGGAACGCCAGGGGGTGCACCCATGAACATTGTGATCGCGGATCGGGAAGCGGTTTCCCGGGAGAACCTCCGGACCTGGCTGGAGGCGGAGGGCCATCAGGTTCGGGAAGCCGCCACATATCCTGATCTGCTGGCACTTCTTAAAGAGACACCGGATGTGCTCATGGTGGCCGCCCGTCTTCCGGATATGCCGGAACGTCCGGAACTGCCCGATTACAAAGGCCCCCTCATTCTCCTCGTAGGCTATGCCACCGCAAGCCACGCCCGTGCATGGCTCCATCTGAACGTGCAGGCCCTGATCCCCAAGCCCCCTGATCCCGAACTGGTCCACTGGGCGCTGGATCGTGCTGTCCGCACGCACGAAGCAGCCTCGGGTTCTCTGCTCCCCGTGGTAACCGCCCTGGCCCACCACATCAACAACCTGCTCACGGCTCCCTATGGCGTGGGGAAATCCCTGATGACCCGGCAGCGGGAAGGAGAAGTGCTCACCGAAGAGGAACTGGACACCTATTTCCGCAAATTGCTCACCAGCCTGGAAAAGATCCGGGCGGTGGTGGAGGTGCTCAAACATCTCCAGGACATCAAGCTGGTGGAGTATGTGGAGGGCGAACCCATGGTGGACCTGGAACGTGAACTGGAAGCCACTTTCCGGGAGATTGAACAAAAATGGAGCAGGTGAAGGGAGGTCATCTGTACGTGATCGCGACACCGATCGGGAACCTGGAAGACCTCACCCATCGGGCGGTCTCTCTTCTGCCCCGGCTGGATCTTTTGCTGGTGGAGGATACACGACGGGCACGGGTTCTGCTGAACCACTACCACATCGCCGTACCGACCCTGTGGAGTTGCTTTGAAGGCAACGAACACCGGCGGATCCCGGGTGTACTTCGCGCACTGCAGGAGGGGAAAGCCGTGGGTCTTCTGAGCGATGCAGGGACCCCCACCATCTCGGATCCGGGCTATCGCATGGTTCATGCGGTGCGTGAGGCAGGGTTTCCGGTGGTCCCCGTTCCCGGGCCGTCCGCTGTGATCGCGGCGCTCTCCGTGTCGGGGTTGCCCACCGACCGCTTTGTCTTTGAGGGCTTTTTACCCCGAACCGCAGGCAAACGGCGACGACGTCTGGAGGCGCTGCAGGATGACCCCCGTACGCTGGTGTTTTATGAATCGGTGCACCGCATTGAACGCACGCTCCAGGAACTCCGGGACCACCTGGGGGCCCACCGACGGGTGTTCGTGGGGCGGGAACTCACCAAACAGCACGAGGAGGGGTTCTATGGCACCCTGGAAGAGGCCGTTCGCTGGTGCGCCCACAAAAAAGGTGAATTTGTGATCGTGGTGGAGGGCAGGTCATGAAAGAACGTTTCCGTCGTCTTCTCAACCCCCTGGTTTCTCTGCTGGCACACACCGGAATTACGCCCAACGTGCTCACCTTCCTGGGTCCCGTCCTCACGCTCCCTGTGGCCTATCTCTATTTGCAGGGCCGGTTCTCCTCTGCCGCCCTCGCCCTGATCGCGGTGGGGTTGTTTGACACCCTGGACGGTCAGCTTGCACGGCATCTCAACCGCACCACCGCCTTTGGCGCGTTTCTGGACTCCTCCCTGGACCGGGTGGCCGAGGCCATCCTGTTCGGCACCTGGATGTGGGTTTTCCGATTCCAGTTCCCGGGCGTACTCTGGGTTTATCTGGCTTTTGTGGGCTCCTTCATGGTCTCCTATGCCCGTGCACGGGGAGAGGGGCTGGGTGCCTCCACCCGGGTGGGGCCCATGGACCGGGCCATCCGCTATGTGTGGATCATCGCGGCAAGCCTGGCGGGTCCGGGGGTGTTCCTGAAGAGCATGCCCTATTTTGCGCTGCTTGTGTGGCTTACGGTTGCCAATCGGTATCGGGACCTGTATAATAGGCTATCCGTTCCAATCCGCCCTCCCGCAGGGAAATCAAGTCAATGAAGGAGGTCTAACCTATGGGCAAGGGGAAGATTCGGGTTGCGATTATCGGTGTCGGAAACTGCGCGTCCAGTCTCGTTCAGGGCGTGCACTACTAC
>JALUJC010000063.1 GCA_027053375.1 Caldifarciminota bacterium | reverse complement strand
GGAGATGGCGATGACCGCATCCTCGGGGGAGAGGATGCCCAGATCACCGTGGAGGGATTCGGTGGGATGAAGAAAGATGCTGGGCGTTCCGGTGGAGGTGAGGGTGGCGGAGATCTTTTTGCCCACAATGCCGGATTTGCCCACGCCGGTCACAATCACGCGTCCCCTGCAGGAGGTCAGGATCTCCACGGCCCGGATCCAGCTTTCGGAAAGGTGATCCAGCAGGTCTTTGAGTCCTTCCATCTCCTGACGGATCACCTCTCGCGCCCACTGCAGATAGGGATGTTTCTGGTTCGTTGCATTCATGGCTGAAGAGGAAAGGTGTCCAGAATGGTGTACCGGGGACCACCGGGCGTCAGGGTGCTCTGATAGAGGGAGACGGACTGGACATGCCAGTTCCAGGTGGGAGGGATCACCTCAGGGAGGGAAATGGTTCCACGGCGGATACGTGCCAGGGTGAGGTGGGGATGGAAAGCATGATTGTCCTGAATCTCAAGGGCCTGAAAATGTTCACGAATGGAACGGGCGAGGGCATGGAGCTGAGGTGGGGCGGTGCGATCCCGCACGTTCAGGAAGACCACCCGTGCACGGTTGGGGTGGGGGAATCCCCCCAGCGATCCTGTCTGGAGGGTGAGCGACCCGAAGGCGTGCGTGCTCTCCTGCAAAACCTCGCGGATTTTCGACAACCGGCGTTCTGGTTGCTCACCGAGGAAGAGAAGGGTCAGGTGGATCCGGTCTGCACGGACGGGGTTCATACGTACAGGTTCAGGAAATAAAAGACCCTGAAACCATTGTGCAATTGCCTTCCGTGTTTCCGGTGGAAGGTCAAGTGCGATGAAGAGACGCATAAAATGTTCAGGAGAATTCCCGTCCAAAAAGAATTTCGTGGAGGGTGGTTCGGTGCCGCTCCAGGTGGGCTTCACTGGCGATCAGCCGTTCGTCCACCACCTGCTGGAGCTGCTCCCGAATCTTTGGATCGCTGTAGAGAAGACGCTCAAAATCCTCCCCCTCCAGATAGATCGCCCGCACGTCCGTGAGGGCAATGACGGAAGCGGTGCGTGGAACGTGATACATGGCGCCCACTTCCCCGAAAAAGTCTCCTTTTTCCCGGAAATTGGCCACAACCTCCAGTTTGTCCCGGTCCACCTTGAGCACGATGGCCACCACGCCGTCCACCAGGACGAAAAACCGGTGATCCTCCGCGCCCTGCTCAATCAGAAGTTCCCCTTTCCGGTAGGTTTTTTCGCGAAAAGACTTTGCGAGTTCCTGAAGCTTCTCCTCGCCAAGATGGCGGAACAGCTTGTGTTCCTTTAGAAAATCCAGTACGCCCATCCCAACGCTCCTTGTTTGTGCACCCCAATTATACAGCGTCAGAAGGGGGACGTTCAACGTTTTTCCGCATCAGGAGCCAGAAAGACAGAAGAATCATGCCCACGATCCCCAGAACAGGACCATCCCCATGCCGTGTATACGGGGTTTCTGTGTGATAGAGGGGAACCGTCCATACGGTGGCCGCGGGGCGATCTCGGGGCAGGGACGCCACGATCCGACCATCCGGAAGGATCAGGGCGGTCCCCCCTTCCCGGCCCACGCGAAGCAGGGCTTTTCCTGTTTCCAGTGCTCGGAAGCGGCTGAGGTCCAGGAGTTCCCGGGGACCGAGCCCTTCACCGAACCATGCATCATTGGAAAAATTCACGATCAGGCGGCTTCCGTGGAGGACGGCCCGCCGAATCGCATCGGGAAACAGCACTTCATAGCAGATGGCCACGCCTGCGGTCAGGGTATCCGCAATCCGGATCCTGGGTGGGGTGTGGCCCGGGAGCAACGGCTGATGTCGCAGGTCCAGAATGCTCAGGGCGGGAATACGATCTTCCAGGGGAAACATCTCGCCGAAGGGGACAAGAATCCGTTTGTGGTAAATTCCGGCGATGGGCGTATCGGGATGGCGAAGAATGACGCTGTTGTGAACAATCCGGAGTTCCTCACCGGTGTCCGGGGTGGTGCTCATGCCAAGCAGGAGCGGGATGGGATGCGCTGCCTGGAGAGAATCCAGGAAGCGTTGCACCTCCAATTCACGACTGTAAAGGCCCGGGAAGGAGGTTTCAGGGAAGAGCATCAGGTCCACGCCATCCGGGATGTCGCGAAGAAGTTTCCGGTAACGGTTCAGCAGGGAGTCACGTTCAGAAGGGTCCATACTGCCAAAACGTGCAGGGAGATAGGCCGGCTGAACCACCAGTGCGCGAAGCGTTCCATCCGGTACACCCGGGTCTGACCCGCGGATACTTCCCCCGATGATCAGCCCCACCAGCAGCGCAAGAACCAGCGAGGGACGGTGCGATTTCCATATCCCAAAACCCAGCGCCACGCTTCCCAGCGTCCAGAGGAACGTCCATCCGAAGGGTCCGATCATGGGCAGAAGGGCCGCCAGTTTCAGGTGGTTCAGGGTGGTGGACCAGAGCGGTGCCCAGAGAAACCGGAGGTCGCCTGTGGTGCGCAGCCATTCCATGCCTGTCCAGAGGGCGGCGGCAAGAAAGGCATTCTTCAGCGGAGAATCCGTATGCAATCGGTTGTACAGGGCGGCCACACCTCCCGAAAACAGACCTTCCCAGAGAACCAGGAAAAGCACCGCCGAAACCAGCGGGGCCTGCTGTTCGGGAAACACGGGGAGGGCGGCAATCCAGCGGACCTGATAGGCCCAGAAAGGAAGCACCATCAGAAACAGGCGGTCAAAGGCCAGTCGGGGACTGGGCGCCTGTTCGGCGAAAAAGAAAAACAGACTCAGGTACAGAGGAGACATCCAGAAAAGGGACCACGGGGGGAAAGACAGAAACTGGCTGATCCAGAAAACAGGAAGCAACCCCAGCATGTACATGGGGATAGCCTATGCTTCCCGTGCAGCGCTGTCAAGGGGGCGGACCGTGTCCGGCGATGTTGACCCGTCTCTCGGAGGGGTGGAGCGGGGAGAGCGATGAAGAAACGCATGGGGGGACCGGACGGGCGAAGGCGTCAGACGCCTGCCCTGTACGCTTCGAGGGGAGCACCCGCGGGCGAGTGTACAGGGGCGGTGAACCCATGTCCACCTGCACAGAGGTCTCCCCATGCGTCGCCGCGTTCCTCGGGCTCCTCTTCGGGTCTGTCGTGAACGCGACAAACGGAAACGGGAAGTTGAAGGGAAAGACCACGTCGTTGCCCCTTTCCCTGATGCCTGCGCGTTTCAGCAATCCCGCATGGGCTGGAATGCAGCCGGGCGCGAACGGAGGGGACTCAGGGGGTCTGCGAAAAGAGTCGGCTGGCTGCCACGCCGAACATCACCAGCCAGCCATCCCTGAGCGGTACGCCCTGAAACAGCCGAAGCGCGATTTCCGTGTACAGGCGTGCGCCGGGTTTTTCCCGGACTTCTCCCAGGTAGAGAGTCAGCGCTCCTGTGCCGAATGCCTCCACGGGGGAAACGATGCTCTGGATCCGGATGGAGGACGTGGTGTACTCCAGCCCCACGTACCGTTTCCTGGTTCCGAACCAGAGGGTGGGTTTCAGGCTGTGAATATGAAAATTCGCGAAGAGAAAGGGCACAAATACATAGACATATTCCAGTCCCGCGGTGAGTGCAAAACCCTCCGGTGTGGAGGGCGCAACAAGCATATACCGGAGCCCTGCACCTGCATCCACAAGGGGTTCCAGAAGGGGAAGGCCTGAACATGGATTTCCCATCGGTGCGGCAGGCTCATGCGCAGAAACACCTCGGGGACGAGGGAAAATTTGTAGCCGCTGGGCGACATCAACAAAAGTGGACTTGAAATACCGAGTTCGGAACGAACTGAGGAAAGAACCGGAGCGGGGGTGTACAGACCGCCGATACCCGTCGCGGAAAGGGGCGTCAGCAGTATGGTAAGTCCAAGCAACAGCCCTGGAGGTCTGGCTCGCATTCTTTCCCCCCCTGTTTTTTTGCCGTCTTCGGCATGAAGTATAAAGGACCTACCTGGTCGGTGCAACATTTTCACCTGCCTTTTTGGGCATCGACGGTGGGGAAGGTGTGGATCTGGATAAGGAAGACGGACCCGGGGGAGGGTGTCGTACCTTCCCGGAAGTATGCAGAGCTACGGATCTGCTGATGGAGGGTGCAAGAGAACCCGCAGCACAGGTGGAGGGTCCGGACGGGGATTCACAGTGAATGAAGCGCGCCGTGAGCGGGGGGTACGGGAGGTGCGGGGGGGATGCGTGGCATTCGGGGAATCTCTGGCTGTTTGATCCCGATCCCAAAGCTGAGCGCGAACATCCAGGGGAGGGAGGCGTCTGTAAAGTCCGGAGAAAACCGCTGAAGCGTCAGTTCCAGGTAAGAGCGCCGATAGGGTCCCTCAAAAACCCATCCCAGAAAGATCGTGTTGAGGACTTCCGCAAACATGCCGTGTTGCTGGGTTCCGTAAAGACCTGGAACCATGTACGTTGTCCGGGTCCCGAAATACAGATCCCGGAAGCCCAACCACACAGCGGGATAAACTGCGAGCGCCCCCAGCGCCGGGTTGTCCTGCGGTGTGGGACCGAAGTAGAAGGTGTAGGATGCGCTGAGACCGGCCGTGAATACAAATCCCTTCCGATCATCCGCAGGGGTGAATTGATGGCGAAGACCGACCATCACAAAAGTCGCAGGGAAAAAGACCGGATAGGTGCGGACCTCCATTTCCCATTGGCCGTCCATGCCGGTACGGGCGTAGATTTCCGGTGCCATGCCCATGTCGGTCTGCCCGGAGGCCAGCATCCAGATGGGCGTTCCGAACCCCACTTCCCTCAAACTGTCCGGAAGAACGCGGGCGGGTGCGTAGTTGCCCAGCGACGTGCAGCCCTGCCACAGGAGGATCACCCCGATCACCCCACCCAGCCGAAGAATCTTCATCGTTTTGCCCTGTCCTTTGCAGGATGATTCGTGCGATCGAAAGTATACAGGGCTTCTCTGCTTATCGCAAACGAGCGCAAGGCCTCATTAAAAAATCTGCACGAAAGGGACCGAAGGGACGAATAGCACTCATTGAGTAGGATATATATCCTATGTAAAGTACTATAGATCATGTATATTGGTAACAGGAACATTCAAAACCATGCAGAGTGGAGGTC
>JALUJC010000062.1 GCA_027053375.1 Caldifarciminota bacterium | reverse complement strand
TATTGAAACCGCAGCCTATGCTGCCCTTCTGGGACGACCCGGCGTGGTGGTGGTGGGTGGCACGGGCATGGTGGCCTTTGGAAGGGATCCCAGGGGGAATGCCGTCCGCAGAGGAGGGTACGGTTTCCTTCTCGGGGATGAGGGGAGCGGTTTCTGGCTGGGGCTGATGGGATTGCATGCCGCCATCCGACATGCCGAAGGCCGGGGACAGGGGACGGTGCTGAGTGAGAAGATTCTGGAACATGTGGGCCGGGACTCTTTTCTGGAAGCCATTCCCTATTTCTATGCGGATCCACAAAAGCGAATTGCAGATCTGGCACCGGTCGTTCTGGATGCCGCCATGAAGCAGGACCCTGTGGCGGATGACATTGTGCGGCGGGGAACCCAGGAGATTGCAGAGCTTGTTCAGAGTGTGGTGCAGGAGCTGGATTTCGGATCCAGGATCCCTGTGAAACTCTCGGGAGGAATCTTCCAGAATCAGTATTACTTCCACCGGACCCGACAGGAGATCCAGGAAAAGCTTCCCGACGCCCGGGTGGAACATTCGGTGGCCACACCAGCCAACGGTGCGGCTCTTCTGGTGCTCCAGCGAATTCTGACCCCGAGCCGTTCGTGAATCCCGCGCCCATCCTCTCGCTGGAAGAAGCCCGCAGGCAGGTGGCACGCTGGAAAGAGGCCGGGGAGCGGGTGGTGTTTACCAACGGTTGCTTTGACTGGTTGCATCCTGGCCATCTTCACCTGCTGCGAGAAGCGGCGTCACTGGGCGACCGTCTGGTGGTGGGGATCAACACCGATGCCTCTGTACGGCGTTTGAAGGGCGAGCTGCGGCCGGTGGTGTCCCTGGAGGAGCGTGCGGCCCTTCTTGCCGCCGTGCGGTGGGTATCCCTGGTGGTGCCTTTTGAGGAAGACACCCCGGCGCGGGTGATTCAGGCGCTGACCCCGGATGTGCTGGTCAAGGGTGCCGATTATACCGAAGCGGAGGTGGTGGGGGCTTCCTGGGTTCGGGCACATGGTGGAGAGGTGGTGCTGGTTCCCCTTATGGAGGGCATGAGCACCTCCAGACGCCTGCAAACATTGAGAGAACGCCTCTGTGGAGCGTGGCATGGACCGGATTGAGACCTGGAAACAGGCCGTACAGCACGGCGATCAACGGCTGCTTGCACGTCTGATGACCCGTGTGGAAAATGACGCGACCTTTCGGGAGCAGTTGCTCGCGCATCTTCTCCCCCATCTGGGGGGTGCGCATCGGGTGGGCATCACCGGACCCCCGGGTGCGGGGAAGAGCACCCTGGTCAACGCTCTGGCGCTGCGTTATGCCCGACGTGGCCTGCGGACCGCCATTCTTGCCGTGGATCCCTCCAGCCCTTTCACCGGTGGGGCGCTGCTGGGGGACCGGGTCCGGATGGCCGAGGTTCAGGACCTGGGAAAGGTGTACATTCGGAGCATGGCCACACGGGGAAGCCTGGGAGGGCTGGCACGCGCCACCATCCGGGCAGCGGATCTGCTGGATGCCCTGGGTTTTGATGTGATTCTTGTGGAAACAGTGGGCGTGGGGCAGATTGAGGTGGATGTGCTGGAAGTGGCCGACACCGTGCTGGTGGTGCTGGTTCCGGAGTCCGGGGACAGCGTACAGGCTATGAAGGCTGGATTGATGGAAATCGCCGATGTGATCGTGGTCAACAAAGCGGATCGGGAGGGGGCGGAGCGGCTGGTTCGGGACATTCAGCTGGCAAGGGATCTGGGGGCGGAGCGTACGCAGGGTTGGCAGGTCCCCGTGCTCACCACCGTGGCCCTCCGCGGGGAAGGGGTGGATCCCCTGATGGAGGCTCTAAACAGGCACTGGTCCCATCTGAAGGAAAGCGGGGAACTGGAGAAACGTCGAAAGGAGCGCCTCTGGCAGGAACTGGAGGATCAGGTGCGGGAGGCGCTCTGGCAGCGGTTTCTTGCCCGTGTGGGTGGAGAAGATGCGCTTCGGCGCTCCTTTGAAGCGGTGCTTTCGGGTGAGACCACCCTGGAGGCACTGCTGGCCGTCGCCCAGGAGGGAGGTAAAACCCATGGATGACCTGAATGTGGTTCTGTTTGAGGATGATCTTTGGCAGGGGTTTTATCCACTCACTCTGACCCGTCCCCTGTGGGATCTCCGGGTCGGGATGCTGACCCTGTTTGAGAAGTGGCGGGCGCTGGTGTCCGATGAACGGTTGTATGTGCATACGCCCCGGGAGACCGTGCTGCAGGTTTTCCTGGAGCAGGTGCGTGGAGCACGTGCTTTTCCTTCTGAGGGCAGGGAGCTTCCGGAATCCCTGGTGCTGGTGAATGCCCGCTGGTTGCCCCCCGAACCGGAAGAGTTGCGGTTGCTTCTGGCGCATCTGCGTGTCGGCGAGGGGTGGTCCCGAAAGGGCCGTGTGGTGCTTGCCCACCTTGCCCTGGAGCAGGCGCACGAGGTGTTCCAGCAGCAGGGTCACCTGGATCTGGAGGAGGCACCGGACAACTTCCGTGTGATGGAACATCCCGGGCATCTGTTTCACTGGCACACGGAGGAATTTCTGCTGGATGATATCCGGAGGGAGCTTCCCCGCGGGATTCACGGGCGTATCCTGGGAACCCCGTACATCATGGGGGACGCGGTGTATATTGGACCCGCCTCGGAGATTCACCCTTCCGTGGTGATTGACAGCCGTGAGGGTCCGGTGTATATCGGCGAACATGTGCTGATTGAGGGAAATGTGTTCATCCGGGGTCCCGTGTTTGTGGGCGCCCATTCGCGCATCAAAGCCGGAACACGCCTCTATGAGGGGGTGAGCCTGGGACCGGTTAGCCGGGTGGCGGGTGAACTGAGCATGACGGTGTTCCAGGGATACAGCAACAAGCAACATGAAGGTTTCCTGGGACACACCCTGGTGGGAGAATGGGTCAATTTTGGTGCCCACACCACGGGGAGCAACCTCAAGCACACCTATTCAGAAGTTCGCCTGCGGCATCACGGACAGGTGATTCCCACGGGCGAGCGGTTTTTTGGTGCGCTGATCGGGGACCATACCAAAATCGGGATTCAGAGTATGCTGCGTACCGGTGCGGTTCTCGGGGTCAATGTCAGTTTCTTTGGTGGAGGTTTTTGTCCGCCCTGGATTCCCTCCTTTGTATGGGGGGGGCCGGAGGAGGGCTATACGGAGTATCGTCTGGACCGTGCCCTGGATGTGGCGGCGGTGGTGATGGAGCGGCGCAGTCGGGTGCTTCGTCCTTCCCACAAACGTCTGTTGCGGGAGGTGTTTGAGGAGGAAGCCTCTGCAAGACGTGCCTGGTTGAGGGAACACGGATGAAAGCGGCCATCGTGGGGCTGACGCTTGCCGGGAAGACCACCCTCCTGCGTGTTCTGACCGGTCGGGAACACTCACCGGCGGTGGTGCTTTTTGAGGATGAGGACCTTCACCGTCTGGCAGAGAAGGTTCGTGCACGGAAAATCACGGGCTATCCGGTGGAACTCACGGATTTTGATGGATTCGGAAAGCAGTTTCGGGAGCAGCGCACAGGGGAAATCCTGAACCGTCTGGTGGGGTACGATGTGCTGTTTCATGTGGTGAGTGCCTATCTGGGGGACGGGATGGGGCATTATGAGGAGCTGCTGACCCGAATGATTCTGGCAGATCTGGAACGTGTGGAGCGGAACATGGCGAGGGTGGAGAAAGAAGTGCGGGCAGGGCATGCCCCCCGTACCCGTCTGGAGGCTTTTCAGAAGGCCCGGGTTGCACTGGAAGGGGGACGTCCCCTGAGCGCCCTGAACTGGACGGCACCCGAACGGAAAGAACTGGGGGGGTATGGTTTTGTGACGCTTCTTCCCCAGGTGGTGATCTGGAATCGTGCCGAAGAGGATTCAACCCCCCCTCCGGCTCTCCCGCACCCGGTGGTGGACACGGTGCTCCTTCTGGAGGAGGAACTGCAGGGAGTGGAGGGAGAGGAGGCTGCAGATTTGCGGCAGGCCTATGGACTGTCGCCGATTCAGCCCCGTCTTTTCCGTGCCCTGCGCCAGGCCACACGGCGTATTCGCTTTTTTACCGGGAACGAAAAAGAAGCACGGCTCTGGTTGATCCCCGAAGGGGGAACGGCCGTGGATGCAGCGGCGGCCATTCATACCGATCTGGCCAGGTCGTTCGTTCGTGCGGATTTGATTCCGCTGGCGCGTTTTCTTGAAGCCCGCGATGAAGAGGAGCGGCGAAAGTATACCCGTCGGGTGGGGCGGGATGCCCCGCTGGAAGACGGGATGTACGTGATCATCCACGCAAGCCGATGAGCGATCTCCGACCGGTGTTCCGGTTGCGCGTGCGGGGGTTACCCCTGGTGGAGGATCTGGTGTGGGAGATCCCGCCTGGATTTCTTGTGCTTACGGGGGAGACCGGCGCAGGGAAATCTCTGATCCTGGGGACCCTGGAGTGGACGCTGGGCGGAAGGATCCCTTTTGATGTGCTGCCTGAGGGGGATCGAATGGTGCTCACGCTGGAGGTGGATCCCGTTCCTGCGTGGCTGCATTCCTGGCTGGAAGAAGAGGGGCTTCCGGTGGATTCCCCCGTGGTGATTCGTCGAAGCGTGGATCTGCAGAAGAAACGAACCCAGGCGCACATTCAGGATGTTCCGGTCACACTTCGGTTGTTGCGCCGGCTCGGGGAACGGTTGCTGTCCTTTCACGGTCAGCACGATCTTCAGCGCGTGCTGGATGAACGGACCCATCTCTCCTGGGTGGATCGGTATGGCGTGCCGGAGGAACGGCTTCGTGCCTATCGGGAAGCCTACCGGTCGTGGGTGGATGCACGGGAAGCCTGGTTACAGGAACAGCAGCGGATACGGGAACTGGAAGAACGGAGAGACTGGCTGACCTTCCAGGCTGAGGAGCTTGCGGTGGTGCGTGACACACCGGAGGTCTGGGCGGAACGGGAGCGGGAGCTCTCCCGTCAGATGCACGCGCAGGAACTGAAAGAGGAAACATCTTTACTGGAAGAACGCCTGGAGACCCTGTTGCAGGAGGTGGGCAGCCTTCTTCAGCAGCTGATGCCGCTGGTTCGTCTGGATGAGGGACTGAAAGCCTGGCAAACCCGTGTGGAACGCGTGGAAACGGAGCTCCAGGAACTCGCACGCGAGGTTACCCACTACCGGGAACAGCTGGAGGTGGATCCGGAGGTGCTGGAACAGTGGATGAGCGTGCGCCATCAGATTCAGCGATTGATGGAAAAGTACCACGTGGATTATGCTGGATTGCTGCAGAAACGAGAAGAGGTGGAAGAAGCGTTGTCCCTGCTGGACACCTCGGCCCATCGTCTGGCAGAGATGGAAGCCCGCGTAGAAGAGACCCGGAAAAGGCTGGAGGCGCAGGCGGCACGGCTTACAGAGGCGCGCAGGGCGTCCGCTGAACGGCTGGCACAGCGGGTTCGGGAACATCTTCGAAGGCTTCAGCTTGGAGGGGCACGGTTTGAGGTGGCCCTGCAACCCACAGCGCCCGGACCCGAAGGTGCAGACCAGGTCCGTTTTCTGTTTGCCTCTTCAGAAGATCTCCCGCTGCAACCCCTGGCCCGTGTGGCGTCCGGAGGGGAACTTTCCAGGGTGTTGCTGGCGCTTCATGCGGAGGTGGCCCGTGCGCTGGATGTGGAGGTGCTGGTATTTGATGAGATTGATGCGGGGGTAGGAGGGGATGCAGCCCACACCGTGGGGGAATTGCTGGCACGGCTGGGGAAGGAGCGTACCGTGGTGGCCATCACCCACTGGCCACAGATTGCGGCACGTGCCACCATCCATGACCGTGTGGAGAAGCGTTCTCCGCGGGCGAAACGTCAGATCCGTCTTCGCCGGCTGGATCCCGAAGCACGCCTGGAGGAACTGGTGCGGATGCTGGGAGGAGATCCGGAGGCGCCAGCGGATCGTGCAGCGGCCCGGCAGCTGCTGGAACGTACAGCGCAACCAACAGGAGGTTAAGGATGAACACACTTCGCCTGGAAAGGGAGGGCGCCCTGGCCATCCTGACCTTTCAGCGCCCTGACAAACTGAATGCCCTGAATGCGGAGGTTTTACAGGAATTGCATCAGGTTCTTGAGGAACTGCAGGAGGATTCTGACCTCCGGGTGCTTATCCTGCATGGTGAAGGTCGGGCGTTTGTGGCCGGTGCGGACATCCGGGCCATGTCCGGGATGGATGCAGCGCAGGCGGTTCGTTTTGCACGTCTTGGCCAGCAGGTGTTTGATCTTCTGGAGGCGCTCCCCCAGGTGACCATCGCCGCCGTTCACGGGTTTGCCCTGGGGGGAGGCATGGAACTGGCCATGGCCTGTGATGTTCGTGTGGTGGAACGCACGGCCCGTCTGGGACAACCTGAGGTTCGTCTTGGCCTGATCCCTGGCTTTGCCGGTACCCAGCGTCTCTCACGCCTGGTGGGTACGGGATGGGCCCGGTATCTTATCCTTACAGGGATTCAGATCACCGGGGAAGAGGCGCATCGGATCGGACTTGCAGAGGTGCTGGCCGAGGAGGGGCAGGCCCTGGAAGCCGCTCGGAAGGTGGCGGCGGAGGTGCTGAAGGCAGGTCCCACGGCCGTGGCGCTGGCCAAACGGGTGATTTTGCGGGGCCGGGATATGCCCTTTGCGGTGGCAGAGGCGTATGAAGCAGAATCCTTTGCCTATCTGTTCACAACGGGTGAACCCCAGGAAGGCCTGCGGGCTTTCCTTGAAAAGCGCGCTGCGCGCTGGGTGAAGGAGGACGCATGAAACGCTGGATCATCGTGGGATTGTGGGGCGTGCTGGGTTGTACCCGGAACCCCGGGACCCAGGTGGACCTGCAGATCCAGCAGGTTCTGTACTATCGCCCGGTTTCCCGTCTCTCCCTGACCCTTGAGACCCGGGGATCGGGACAGTTGCAGGAGGTGCAGTTTCGGGGACCGGATTCTCTGGATCTTCAGGTGGGACGTGCCTTTGCCGATGGGGCCACCCTTCAGTTGAGCTGGACGGTGGATACCTCCTTTTCCGGCGAAACCTATGAGATTCACCTGCGGGGTGTGGATGCAGAGGGTGCCGCTTTTGAACGGGTGCGTACGGCGACTGTGACGGAGGTGAACGGTCTGCAGGTGGCGTATGCCCGGGTGACGCTGTCCGGCACGGCTCGCCAGGTGTTCGGCGCGGCCGTCCCCGACTCCCTGTTGTTGCTGGGCGATGCACGGAGTTATCCTGGAGCCGTGCAGGTGCGCTGGACGAACGCGGAGGGATACCGGCGGTACACCTCCGGGGATACCTCCGGCCTGTTCGGTGATCTTACGGTGCTCGCGCCGGTGGTCGTGCGGGACACGGTGCCGCCCGGGAGCCTGTATGTGGTGGTGGAACACACCACGTCGGGAACGGACACCACCGAGCTTCGCCTGGCGCTTTTCCCTTTGCCATGAGAAGAGGATCCATCCGGCGTCTCGTGGTTGTTCTGGGAATGCTGGGGCTGGGAGCGTGTCCGCCGGAGCATTCCCGACCCCGGCTGTATCTTCAGGAGGTGACACAGTTTGCGGATTTCCCCGTCCTTCGCTTGCGGTTCGTCGGGGAAGGGGAAGGGGTATTGAAGGAGATCACCCTCTCTTCAGATCCGCAGCACATGTGGATTGCGGTGATGGATAAACCCTTTCATCACGGTGTGTGGACCGTCTGGCTCCCTGTGGATTCGCTGTTTCCCACGGAAACACAGATCGAGTGGCGCTGGGTGGATGTAGAAGGATTTGACGCAGGGCAGAGCTCCACGAAAGGACTTCTCACACTTCACGGGTTGGCTGTGGTGGACACCCTCGTTCCGCTGGAGGGGGAAAGGGTATTCGCGGGGTTTTTCCACCAGCCGGTCCGGGGAATCCTGAACCTTGCCGTACCTGTAAACGGCCGGTGGATGTTTCTGGATACGGTGGGCTGGCATCGGTATCAGCGTGGCGATTCCCTGTTCCCGGTCTTCCGGTATGGCGCGATGCGTCCAGAATCGGAGATCTGGCGTGAAGACACGCTACCGGCGGGTTCCCTGTATCTGCTGATCCAGCCGGATATACCCGTCCTGGGCGCGCAGGGAAGGATCCGTTGGTGGGTGTATCCATCGGGAATTGAAGGATGAAGTCCACGCGTGTGGCGCTGGTGGCCGCGTCCAGTCAGGGGCTTGGGTATGCGGTGGCCGAGGCGCTGGCCCGGCGTGGAATGACCCTCGGTCTGACCGCCCGGACCCCGGAGCGCCTTGAACAGGCCGCGCAGCGTTTGCGCACACAGTACAGTGTGGAGGTCTGGGCACATCCCTTTGACCTGGATACCCCTGAAGGTGCGGAGGGATTTGTGCGCGCTGCGCTGAAGGATCTTGGGCGGGTGGATGTGCTGGTGACCAACAATGGCGGACCTCCCCCCGGGACCTTTGATGCGTTGACGGATGAGGACTGGACGCGTGCGTTCCAGCGTACGTTGATGAGTGCGGTGCGCATGATGCGTGCTGTGTTGCCTTTCATGAAAAGTGCAGGATACGGAAGGATCGTGCACATCACCTCCGTTTCGGTGCGGGAACCCATTCCCGGGTTGCTGCTTTCCGGTGTATTCCGTGCAGGGATCGTGAACCTGACCCGTGCCGTGGCCCGGGAAGTGGCCGCCGATGGAATCACCGTGAACGTGGTGGCACCGGGCTATATGAACACCGAACGGTTGCAGGAAGTATTGCCCGACGAAGCCGCGCGGGGGCAGATCCTTCAGGAGATCCCGGCGAAACGCATCGCGGATCCGAAGGAGCTGGGCGCAGTGGTTGCCTTTCTGGCTTCCGAAGAGGCCGCCTATCTCACCGGCGCGGTGATTCCGGTGGACGGGGGACTGTTTCGCGGGATCTGGTGAGGTCCCGGACCCACTGGATTTCCCGATCCAGCCGCTCGTGAATGGCTGGTTCAGACCCCACGTGCCGGAAAATCACACGTCCCTCTGCATCGGCCACCAGGTGGGTGGGAATCCCTGTGATGCGGTAGACCTTCCGATACGCCGGGGTGAGAAACACACGATAAGCAAAGGGGTGGGACTTCAGAAACCGCTTGACCACAGAGGGACGTTCGTCGGTAATCCCCAGGAAGACCACCCCCGTGTCGGTGCGATAACGTTCCACCAGTTGATTGAGCAGGGGAATCTCATGGCGGCAGGGACCACACCAGGTGGCCCAGAAGTTGAGAACCACGATCCGACCGCGAAAATTCTGGAGACGCAGGGTGTCTCCCGTCGCGATCTCCCGGAGGGGAAGGTCAGCCAGGGTATCCCGTGCACCCATCCGGCGAAACAGACGCACACGCAGGGTCTCTTCTGCGTCCCAGGCGGGGTGGGTGTGGTACAGGGAGAGGAGGGTCTGGCGGGCGGACTCCCGGGCAGGATTGAAGGACAGGGCTTCAAGAAGCAGCGTCTCCGCGCCTGCGGTGTCCCGTGTGGAGAGAAGGAGTCGGCCCAGCATCCAGGCGCGTGCATCCCGGGGTGGGTATTCCCCCGTGCGGGTGTAGGCGTGTTCAGCAAAACGGCGGGCTTTCGCTGTGTCTCCCCGGGACAGAAGAAGGGTGCTCAGTGAAAGTTCCAGATCGGCCATACTTTCCTCCCACCAGCGGCGATGGGCTTTCGCAGAACGGAACGCAAGCCTGGGGTCCCGCCATACTGGAGGCAGGGCCTCCAGCGTATCCGCAAGGCGCAACAGAGAGGTTGTGTCGGCCTGCGTTTTCAACAGATCCATCCAGCTGAGGAGCACGTCGGGCGTGGGCATGACCTGCCATGCCCGGGAAAAGGCCTTTTGTGCCCCTGCCGTATCTCCACGCTCCAGCCTGCCTTCAGCCAGCATTTCCCAGAGGGGACCCTCCCCGGGGCGACCTTCCCACAGATGCCGCGTGCCCTCCAGCCACACGGTCCGGTCGCGGGATCGGGAGAAGGCATAGGCCCCCCAGCGGATCATCTCGGGGAGGTCTGGCCAGGAAGGGTGTGCAAAAAACCAGCGCGCAATGTTTTGCAGGGTGTCGTAGGCCCCCTGAAGGGATTTCCGATGTGCCCGGACCAGCACATACCACGCATAGGCCTCCTGGGGGGTCTGGAACCGGGCGGTCAACGATTCAGGCATGGAGAGGGAAGTTTTCTCCCGGATTTCCCGCTGCCACACACGGGACAGCGGGTGGTCCGGGTATCGCTGCAAAACCGTGCGAAAGGTCGCGGTATCGCTGTCCCCTGGTGCAGAAAGCTCCGGATCCCCCATCCCGAGCCGTGCGGCCCACAAACGGCTTTCCGGCCGATCCTGAAGGAGCCGCATGATAAAAATTTCCTTCTCTTCTGCGTTTCTGGGGAAGGCATGAAGGCGAAGCACCGCGGCGGACGCGGGCAGGAAGAGGTGGGTCGTGGTGTCCACGTCCAGCCAGCGAACCTGCCGCCCACCTTCCAGGAAATGGATCTCCACGGCCACGACGTACGGCCGGGAAACGTGGAGGGTGAGCGTGTCTCCCGCCCGGGGTGGGTCGGGCAGCAGCTGCACACCCGAAGAGGATCGGCAGTCCTGCCCCGTAAGAAGAACCAGGATCAGGGAAACCGTCAGAGGCAGGTGTCGCAGTTTTTCTGTTTTCATGAGCTGAAGGAAGCCATCACCCCCAGGGCGATGCCCGCATCCCACAGCCGGTTCAGCACCAGAAAAGTGCGGAGCTGGAGATAGGCATGGGCGTTGTACGTGCGCATGAGGGCGATCCCGCCGTTTCCGAACAGGGTGATGCCGTTTCCTCCGTGGCGCACGGTGGTGGATTCCCAGGTGCTGTAGGGATCGGCATAGGCGGTATCCTCATACGCATACCAGGTGTATCCCACACCTCCTCCCACAAAGTAACTGTTGTTACGGGCGTTGGGAAAGCGGTGGATCAAAAGGGCGAATTGCGTGGCAAAATGCATCAGCGTATAGGAGACCCGAAGATCCCATTCATCGCCCTCGGAAATATAAACAAACTCAAAGATGCTCCACGTGGGCATGCGTTGTTTAAGCGTGCCGTTGTGGTATGCCTCCAGGTTGCGAAGTGCCAGTGCACGGTATACCCCGAGCCCGATCATTCCCAGTGTCCATTTCCGCCGCAGCATTTCGTAAGTTTCCTTCCGGGTCAGGGTACCGATTTCGGCCGTCTCATCATAGGGAACACGTGTGGCAAGGCTCCGCGCCAGCCGGGTGAGCGCCGGATCAAGATCTTCCACCCCGTCCAGGGAAATCCGGTCCACACGGAGGGTGTCCAGGTCAGGATAGGCGGTCCTGGAAAAGAGAATGACCCGTTCCCTCAGTCTGAGCAGGCGAAGAGCTACAATGGCGGCCTCCTGACGTTTCGCCATCTCGAGCAGACAGGTGTCCTGGAGGCAGCCGCCACCGTTGTCATGCAGAACTTCCACGCGGGTGTACCTGGTGAGTTCGGAAAGAAACAGGACCTGGGCATCCTGAAGCAGTGTGTCCGACAGGGACCCCGCCAGAGGCAGGACACGAAAGGGCATCATCAGAATACCCCATATCCACAGGCTCATATTCCCTCCTTGGTTGGATGTTCCCAATTCTACATGATGGGAAAGGGATGCGCAAGTTGCCGGTTCCCGTGTTTTTGTGTAGGCTACCTTAAAAAAGGAGGTTGAGATGAAGACGGTTCGTGTGGCGCTGCTGGGTTTTGGAAGTGTGGGGCAGGCGCTTGCGGAACTCCTGTTGCGGAAAGAATCCTGGTTAAGGGAACAGGCTTCGCTGAAGGTTCAGGTTACGGGCATTCTCACCCGTCGCCACGGCGGGGTTCTCCACGCGGAAGGGGTGGACCTGCAGGAGGCGCTGGAAGTGGTCCGCCGGGGGGAATCGCTGGCCGCCCTTCCCGGTGGGGTATCGGGGATGGATGGGGTGACCTTTGTGCAGCGTGTGCCCGCAGAGGTTCTGTTTGAAAACACACCGGTGAACTATGCAACGGGAGAACCGGCGCTGCGACATATTCGGGTCGCGCTGGAACGGGGGATGCATGCCATCACAGCCAACAAGGGACCGGTTGTTCACGGGTATGCGGAGCTGTCCACCCTTGCCCGTGAACGGGGCGTCCGCTTTTTGTTTGAGTCCACCGTGATGGACGGTGCCCCCATCTTCTCTCTGGTTCGACACACCCTGCAGGGTGCGGTGGTGCACGGTTTTCGGGGGATCCTGAACTCCACCACCAACCTGATTCTGACCCGGATGGAAGAGGAAGGGGAAACGCTGGAGGAAGCCGTTCGTGTGGCACAGGATATGGGCATTGCAGAAACCGATCCTTCGGGGGATCTGGATGGGTGGGACGCGGCCGTCAAGGTGGCGGCACTGGTGACCGTGTGGATGGGGGTTCCCCTGACCCCCGGGCAGGTGGACCGGAAGGGGATCCGGCATCTGGGGCGTGAGGATGTTCAGCGTGCCGCGAAAGAGGGAAAACGCTGGAAACTGATCGGAGAGGCGCGGCGCACGGCGAAGGGAATCCGTGCCCGGGTGGCGCCGGTACAGGTGGATGCCACGTCCCCCTTCTATCGCATACGGGGGACCTCCTCCCTGCTGCTGGTTCAGACCGACGTGCTGGGAGAACTGGGAATTCTTGAGGAAAATCCGGGTCCCCACACCACGGCCTATGGCTGTTTCAGAGATTTCCTGGAAGCGATGGGGGTGGGGGGCGAACCGGGCAACGAGCGTTAATGTTCAGTCACATTTGTAAACTTTGGCGGTTTTAAAGTGAAGTGTGAAATAGTTGCCCACAATGTTAAGCAGGCCATCGATGATGGTGTATTCGGTTTGCACCACCACTTTTCCAGATTTGGGCATAATGGTCTGGGTGGAGTTGTCGCCGATAGGGACCAGGCCCCACAGCACATACATCATCCGTTTTTCCCCATACAGCATACAGCCGATGGGACCGGGTGTGCCCTTGGCGGCAATGCGCACGTTGCTGCCCGGCGGGGTGGTCACGTTGACCGTGGCGCAGGACAGTGCAAACATGGAAACGAGACCGACCACCAGCATGGCTTTTTTCATACCACACCTCCTGTGGGTTCAGGATGGGTTCTTATGAAAACCATCTTCCATACGGTTCGCCCCCTGAAATTCAGTATACAGAGCATGAGGGGTGACGTCAATCCGCATCTGCAGAGGCGCGGGAATCTCTCGTGATCCGGATTCCCCAGGCCACCACCGGTTCTTCAATCCCTTTGAGGTGAACCACCACCCGTTGTGCCTCATACAGGAGATCGGCGGCTGGATGGTATGCATTGTCGCTCACCAGCAGATCCAGGTCCTGATCCCGGGTGGCTTGTTGCAATCGAGACGCAAGGTTCACGGTATGCCCGATGGCGGTGTATTCCTCTTTATCCCGGGATCCGAGACGGCCTACCAGCGCTTCTCCCGTATGGATGCCGATTCCGAACCGGAAGGGCAGTTGCTGGAGGACCGGATCATGAAGGATCTGAAGGGCGGCACGAACCGCACGGCGGGGGTGATCCGGGACCTGGACGGGCGCGTTGAAAAGGGCCAGCAACCCGTCGCCCAGGAATTTGTCCACCATCCCCTGTTCCTGGGAGACCGCCTCTGCAAAGCGGGACAACGCCACCTGTAGGGTCTGAACCACTTCCTGAAGCGGGTGGGATTCCGCAAACGCCGTGAATCCCTGAATGTCCACGAACATAACGGTGATCTCCCGCCGTTCTCTGCGGAGGCTCTCAGGGTGTTCCAGAAGCGTTCGAACCAGTTCGGGGTGCACGTATTTCCCCAGAAGGGTACGGGCGCGCTCTCGTTCCTCCAGAGCATGGGCCATACGGTTCAGATCTTCCTGAAGCTGGGCAAGCTCCCGGGGACCATGAACGGGAAGACGCTCGGTGTAGACCCCTTCCCTCAGCCGGTCCAGAAAAGTGCGGATCTGATCCAGCGGTCGGAGAAGGATGCGCTCCATGCCGGTTAGGATGAGCAGAAGAAGCAGGAAGAGGAACAGAAGTTCCGCGGTAACCAGACGGGTGATCCATCGTCGCAATTCCTGTGAAAAGCGGGTCGTTTCCGGATGGAGTTCCAGGGTGATGGGCGGGAGGGTGAGCGCGCCCTTCAGCTGGAAGGTCCGGCGGTATACACGCGCGTTCCCTGTGTCGGCGCTTCCAAACATCACCCTGTGAGGAACGTGGGCGCCAAAAACCCAGCGTTTCAGATCACGGGCGAGCCATGTCCCCTGGATCCATCCCAGAAGACGAGCGTTGGGGGGAGGGGTCCGCACGGGAACCCATACCTGCAGGGTGTCCCGGTTCCATTGGGTCTTCGGAGGGGTCTGGAGGGTGTGGTCAATCTCGGAGAGCCGGGTGGAAGCCAGGATGGTTCGCTGGGTGTCCAGGATACGGATGGTATGAAAAAGGGGATAGGCGGGGGCCACACGCTGCAGGAAGTCAACGAGAAGAAGGTCCGGATCCCCGCTGAGAATCTGGGTCTGGAGCAGGGGAAGTTCGCGCCAGATGCCCAGGGCCACGGTGTAGGCCTCCAGGGTAGACTGGAGCTGTACAGCCGCCCGATCCGCCTCGTGCTGAAGATCCTGTTCCAGGGTGTGCCGAATGCGGTTGCGCCCATCCAGGTACAGCCACATCCCTGAAAGCGTGGTCAGCACAAACCCGGCAAAAAGGACCCAGCGTGCAGTCTGAAGGCGAAGGGTCATGGGAAAGGCAACAGAATGAGGTGGGAAACCAGGCTGTCCGGAAGATCTGTATCGTCCACCACAGCAATGCTGCCCGGTGTGGACTGGACCAGGGTCAACAGGAGATCCCGGCTCCCGACCACCGCGGGCCTGGGCTCGCCCTTCATCATCTCCTGGAG
>JALUJC010000061.1 GCA_027053375.1 Caldifarciminota bacterium | reverse complement strand
ACAGATTCCAGAATCATGGGTTTCTACGTACAGGGAATGCTGTAAAATCCTGGATTGTCTTTATCCCCATCAAAGGGTAGTGACCGTTTCTGGCTTACTGGCGGTCAGAAATCGTATGTCCCATCGTCCCGTGTACCACGGAGGGGTCCAGAATACCTGCCAATGCGGAAATCTACACTACAGAGTGAATGTACCGTATTCCTGACTGGAAGAAACCCTGTAAAAATTCACTTACCATGACTTTCCTCTCCCCGAGCAGGAGAGGAGGAAGGAGAGGGGAATTCGTACGATTCAGCGAAATCCAGGTTTTCTGAGCGGTGAAGCACGTGAAAGGCTGCAGGGTTCGTGCGCTTCTATCCAGCATCTGCCGACCCGGATCGTTTCGTGAGGGGCAGGTCTTCCGATTCAATGAAATACAAGCCTCTCAGGATCCAGGGTGCGTGGAATGCAGTGAATGCCGGGATTTACCGTATCCTGACTGCAGATCCGGTCTGTATTGGAAGATGTGTGCGTACGATCCAGCGAAATACGGGATGATCAGGGGATGGGACGAAGATCCTTCTGCTATATCCGTACCTCTCACCCGGCGCACCGCAGATCAGGCCGTGAGGTCCAGGCATTCCTGGACCTATCTCCGCGTCCCGGATCGTTTCGCGAGGGGCGGGTCTCATGATTCAGGGGAATCCAGGTCCATCAGGGTTTACCGTTCATGAGATGCAATGAATTCCCTGTTTTTGTATACCCTGATTGCAGATCCTGACCGTACGAGAGACAGGCACATGTACAGTCCAGCAAAACACAGGACAATCCATGTACGTCATCCCAAAAACGCTGCAAAATCCCGGATCGTTGTTCACCCCAACCCGACCTCCGTTCAGGTTAAGGATGTATCTCTGGGCCCCTCGGGATGAATCAAAAAGGCGAAGGATTTGCTGGTGGCGGAAAATGCTGGCGCCCCGGAGATGAACCGACAGGGGTTCAGGGGATCAGGACGCGCAGAGAGGCACCGCCGGTGCGGGGGACGATCCAGTAGATCCCCGCGGGAATATAGAGGCGCTGCTCCTTCCCGGGGAGGAGAAGAAATGTGCGCACGCGCCGGCCCAGGATGTCCCGGATTTCCAGCTGGAGGCTGTGACGTGCCCGGAGTTGCAGGACCCCGCCCCGGTAGGTTAGCTGCAGCACAGGCGAAGGAGATGGTGGGTGCGGGGACGCGTTCACCCCGATGGGGATCCGCCACCATGTATACAGAAGGCTGTCCCGTGCTTCTGGAAGAAGGAGATCCTGAAAAGCCACACCGGAGAACACATGGACACCGCGGCGGATCACTGCAGAGGTCCCGTCTCCGTAGGTCCACCAGGTCCAGGTTCCGCCCTGCAGCTGATCTCCACGGGTACCTGAGCGGAGTGCCGTGGCAGGAAAGGCACGGTCAGGACCGGGTAACAGGCTGTCGGTGGTGTCCTCGCCAGCGTATGCGATCCAGAGGGGGGAAAGGTCGGGCTGTCTCCGTGCCCAGTCGTTCCCTGTGATCAGCACCGGGACCACATGCTGGGCGAGCCGGTTCAGGAGGTCGATGCTCCAGGTGCTGCTGTCATGGTCCAGCACCAGCCACCACCGTACCTGTGCATCCACGGTGTCGTGGCGTCCTCCCCAGCTGGACAGCGGGATTCCTGTGTGATGAAACGCCATTGCGATCAGATCCCGTGTGGTTTCCGGAAGGGTGGGGGTGGTGCGTACGGCCACGGGGAAGCCGGTGTCTCTTCGGAGAAAGACGCGGGGGGATGCCGTACCTCCGGGGATTCGCAGGCGGAACGCAAAGGTCCAGCCTTCGGGAAGCGCGGGGGAAAGGGTGTCGGCAGAAGTTCCGGGTGGAAGTGTGTCCCGAACGTTCCAGGGAGACCAGGCGGTATCTCCCGGAAGCATCCAGGCAATTTCCAGCAACAATGTGGAAGGGGAAGGAGAAACGTACACTGCAGCGCGTCCATCGGGGAGCAACCATGCCCGAAGGTCCTGCGGCGGCGCGGGAGGGGGGATCACCTGAAAGGAGACCCAGGCGGTATCAGCATGGTTTCGGATATCCCAGGCCACCACCTGCAGCAGATAGGGACCGGGAGTGAGCGTGTCTGTGTTCAGCGCGCCGTTTCCCTGTTCGCTGTGGGTGATCCAGTAAAAGTGCGCCTGGGCGGAGGACCAGGGAGCATAAACCGTGGAGACCGATGCCTGGCCAAGCAGCCCCTGAACCAGGGTATCAAACGTGAACCGGATGGAAAACGGTCGCAGCACCCGGGAGGTGTCCGCGGTGTACAGCGCCCAGCCAATGCGATAGATTCCATTGTTGATGGTGGTGGGATACACATGGAGACCGGAGGAATCGGTCGCATAGGCCTCCACATCCACGGCGCCCCATACAGCCTGGCTGTCCAGAAGGGTTCCGGGATCGTCATTGCGGAAAAAGCGGATGCGGTGAATGCGCACTCCGTGAGGATCGGTATAGGGAGAGAGCCCGTCCAGGCTGTCCAGGGCATTGCGGGTCCAGGTTGAATAGGCTCCACCACCGTCTTTGAAGTGAACATGCCCGTATCCGCTCTGAATCACAGCGATGGTATCCCCCACCTGGACCACGTCTCCCACACCCAGAAAAGGGTCGGGGACCACATGCACATAGGCAAACCGTCCCACCCGGATCCAGTCGCTGCCCACGCCCAGCACGGTTCCGGCCTGCACCGCCAGCACGGGGGTCCCATCTGCTGCAGCCAGATCCGTTCCATCGTGAAAGTGGGGTGGGGGACCTGGTCTGTATTCCCCGAACACGCCGGTCACAGGATAAGGCACCCCGGAGGAGGGAAGGGGCCAGGGGTAGACCGTGAGAAGGAAAAGAAATAAACCGTTCATGGCATGCGTACCACACGTCCGCTATTCAGCAGGAACCACAACGTGTCCCCGGCGGCCAGGATCTGTTGGGCATGATCCAGGGTACGGACCGGTTTCCCGCTGTGGGTGTACACGGTGACACGGAGAAAGACCCAGCCCTCCGGGTCAGGATGGCGGTTGGATGCCGTGACGATGTACCGGTCGGTAACCCTGACCACGTAGCCTTGAAGGTTCGGGGTCTGTTTCCGTGGTGCGCCCTTTTCAGAGATCCAGAACACGTCCCGATGTGTCCAGCCCCAGATCCCTTTCTCTCCAGCATGGAGTCCGGCAAGGGGTGTGGAAAGTTGTCTGAACTGCGGGTGCTGGATGTCCGACCAGCGGACCAGCCATGCCTGGTGGGTGGTGTCGGTGTACCAGGCCGCACAGAACGCATCGGTGCATGCCAGATGATGGAACCCACCTTTTCCGGGGAGATCACGGGTGGTGATGCGCCCCTCCGGAGGGATCTGCGCCAGAAGCAGGGAACGGTCCAGGGGGTCGGAAGCCGCCACCACCAGCGTGGATTCCTGTACGGCGGTGACCAGGGAGGGTTCCAGGGTCCAGCGGGGACCCCCAAAAAGGTCCAGAGAATCGAAAGGAATCGGGGTCAGGCCGGAGAATCGGTAGACCCGCAGCCGGTTGGGAACCAGCACAATCCGAACACCGGAAGGAAGCTGGAAAATCACGTAGGGTGAGGCATCCGCTGAACGTGGGGGCAGGCCGGATGTGGTGTCGGACATCCGGGGGAACCGGAGCAGAGGAAGGAGATCCCGGGGTGATGGAGAAGGGGGAAGCAGGAGAGAGAAAAGGAGGATGAGAAAAAGAGGCATGATCAGAAAGGGGGCGCGCCTGCAGGCGCGCCCCCACCCTGTTTATCGGAGAATCACTTTCCGGGTTGCCTGACGATCGCCCGCCTTTACCCGCAGGAGATAGAGCCCGGAAGGAAGATGACTGCGCCAGGTGAGCGTGTGGTTTCCAGCATTCAGCGTTCCCTCATAGACACGCGCCACTTCACGTCCCATGGTGTTGTACGCGCGGATGTCCACACGGGATGCCGCATCCAGTGCAAAGGAAAGCTGCACCCCACCGGGAATGGAGGTGGTGGTCACGCGGAAGGTGCGGGTGTGTTCGCGAGGCAGGATCCGCCATTCGTCCACGGCTGTACTGGGAGAATTCCACTCAAAGACCCGAAGGAATCCCCGGGTCACACTGCTGTCGTAGGCGGTTCCCAGTGGATATCCGGTGAAGGGAGAAGGAATCCAGAAATTCACCACCAGTTCCTTTTTCCCATCCCCGTCCAGGTCGTTGGTGGGACGCACGTTGATGCCCACCGCCCAGTGGTCGGGCACGCCATTGCGGGCCAGCACAGTCCAGATATCGTACCGGGTGTAAACCGTGGAGTCTCCCAGGTTGGCGGGATTGCTGATTTCATAGTCCAGCACGCCATACCCATCGCTGGTGATGTAAACATCCGGGTTGTCTGCAGCATTTCCGTGGTCCTGGTCCCCGAGCCGCAGGCCCAGGAGGCTCACACTGGTGACCGTATCCAGCTGGGGAAGGTTGACCGTGGCCACGCTCATGATGGTGGGATCCACGTCCCCTGTATCCTGCTGGATCACGTGGAACCGGCTGCGCAGGAGCGCGCCAATAAAGAGCTCATCCCGGCCGTCGCCATCCACATCGGCGCAGTCAATGGCTTTGGCAAAAGGATACCGGTCTTCGGCGTCAATGCCCTGCAAAATGCCCTTGAAGGCGTACTGATCCGGACCGGTTGCCTCAAACAGAGCGAACCCGATCAGGTTCCAGATGGACACCCCCACTTCCACGGTTCCATCGCCGTCCATGTCGCACAGGAAGGCACTGGCGGTGCTTCCACCGGCGCCAATGTCCACCCGATTGAAAACGGTTTCCACCACGGTGGTGAAGAAGCCACTCTCGAAAGTCCCGCTGATGGAGAAAATGTAAAGGTTATCCTCAGACGTGGCGCCGTTGTTGACCCAGGCCACTTCCTGGGTACCGTCGCCATCAAAATCGCCGACCCGGATGTCCTCGGCGCGGAAGCGGTTGATGGTGGGCGCAAAATCGGTGATCTGGGCCACCAGGTTCAGGGTCTGGGCGTTGGGGTCCCACTCGAACACGTGCAGACCCACGTGAGCGGGATCCACATCCCCGGTCCCACCGGTCAT
Organism: Caldifarciminota bacterium; assembly: GCA_027053375.1. Lineage (GTDB taxonomy): Bacteria > Hydrothermota > Hydrothermia > S141-80 > S141-80 > JALUJC01. The sequence continues at coordinate 59 of JALUJC010000061.1, read as the reverse complement.
GGCCAGCAGCACTTCCGGATTTCCGTCGTTGTCCAGATCCCCGATGGCTACACTGCGGG
>JALUJC010000060.1 GCA_027053375.1 Caldifarciminota bacterium | reverse complement strand
TGGACGCCGCCCGCAGCGCCCTGCGTCAAGGCGCCCGGCAGGTCACCATGGTCATGCTGGAGTCCGAGGAGGAGTGCCCCGCCAGCCCCTGGGAGATCGAGGAGGCCGCAGAGGAAGGCGTCACCTGGGGTTCCGGCTCCTCAGCTGTTTCCTCTTCCACTACCTGCGTGGACACCTCTCCGGTTTCCGGCGGAGGTTCCTCTGTGGGGGTTTCTGTTTCGGTGCGTTGTTCTTCTTCCGGGGGTACTTGCGCCAGATCCTCCATACCCTCCAGGGAAAGATCCACATCTTCCAGATCCAGGGAGACATCCTCTTCGGCAATCTCCTCCTCCACAGACGCGATCTCTGGCGTTTCCTCCACCTCTTCGGCCATTTCTTCTACAGCTTCCTCCAGCGAACTTTCCGCCTCCTCGGGGAGTTCCAGTTCGGGAATCTCCATTTCCGGAAGGGTATCTTCTTCTTCTGTGGACGCACCGGGCTCTTCCATGACATACTCCGGAGCCTCTTCAATTCCGAGATCCGACGCCTGGGTTTCTTCTTCCTGGCCCGTTTCTTCCTCTTCCAGATCGGGTACTTCGAGGGTCAGATCATCCAGGGACAGCGCTTCTCCAAGTTCTTCGTCCACCACCTCTTCCACGGTATCCAGTGCCTCCTCCTGACCTTCCGAAGGCTCTTCCTCCAGCTCAAACACATCCCCGCCCTCAGCCAGTTCCGTTTCCAGGGCTTCCTCCATACCCTCGAAATCCACACCCTCCAGATCCAGCACCTCATCCACGGTGGCATCTTCTTCCGGTGGTTCCAGGGTTTCCTCTTCCGGTGGAAGGAGGGATTCTTCCGCAGTTTCCAGAGAAGGAAGTTCCTGTTCCGTCTCTTTCTCCTGAACCCCGGTGATCTCCTCTTCACCTGTATCCGTATCCTGACTCACCTCATCAGCCTCTCCAAGGTGATCCAGAGAGATTTCGTCCAGGGATGGAAGCTCTTCCTCGCCCCCCTCCAGCGCCTGGTCCAGCGAAAAATCCGAGAAGGAAAGAACCTCGTCTGTTTCTCCCCCACCTTCCTCACCGCCAACCAGGGCCTCTTCAAGCTGAGAGGTGTCTTCAACGTGGGCCTCATCCCGAATCCGTACCACCTCCAGAAGCAGGGCATACAGGGGCTGGTGAACGGTACGTGTGACATCCACTTCCTCCACCCACTGGATTTTAAACTGGATATTCTCATGTCGAAGAATCTGGAAAAACGCCTCTTCCCCCTGAAGATGACCCACCGAAGCGTGCCAGAGTTCACCTTCTTTCATCCAGATCTCCCCTTCCTGACCATCGGGGAGCTGGATCTCAAACCGGACACTCTTTCCTTCCATGGAAACCAGCTGGAGCACGTCCATCAGGTTCCACTCGGCCAGGCTTCCGCCCTCCGGGGTTTCTTCTTTTTCCTGAATGACGGAGAGCAGCTGGTCAAAATCAAAGGGTTTCTCAAGGTAACTGATGGCACCCCGTTGAATGGCTTCCGATTTGAGGGTCTCCGTCCCATGTGCTGTCATCACAATCGCTTTGATCTGGGGGTTGATTTCCTTGGCTTTCAGGAGCAAATCGATTCCGCTGATGTCCGGCATCCGCACATCGGTGATCAGAAAATCCAGGTCAGGCGTGGATTCCAGCACACTCAGGGCCTCTGTTCCGTTGCTGGCCGTGATCACTTCCCAGCCATGGCGACTCAATTCTTCTGAAAGGCCCCAGAGGATATCCTCTTCGTCATCCACCACAAGGATCTTGAGGGACATGCTCAATCACCCCCTTTGCTCCGGGGAAAGAGGAGTTCAAACCGGGTTCCCTTCCCCTTTTCACTCTCCACAAAAATGTACCCTTTGTTCTCCTGAACCAGTTGATGGACGATGTACAATCCCAGCCCGGTCCCCGAGGATTTGGTGGTAAAGAAGGGGACAAAAATCTTGTCCAGCTGTTCGGGATCCATCCCATATCCTGTGTCTTCCACCACAATCCGTATCCATTCCTGCTCAGGTCGATCTGGAAACTGGCGCTGAACCTGTTCTGACCGTAGCGTGAGCGTTCCACCACGAGGCATGGCATCCAGCGCATTCAGGACAAGATTGAGAAGAATTTGCTGGATATGGTTGACATCCACCCGGATCACATGAGAGGGATCCAGGGACACGCGAAGCTCCACCTTGTTCTTGGTCACCCGTTCCTGAACCAGCGGGAGCAATTCCTCCCAGACCTGAGGCAGAGAGACATCCCGAAGCTGCTGAACCTTTGGCTTCACAAAAGAGAAAAACTGTTTGATCAGGTGATCAATCCGGTCAATCTGTCGAATCATCCGCTCCACGGAATCTCTGGGTTTTCCTTCCAGAGAGCGCATCAGGTTCTGGGCAATCAGACGCATTCCTGCCAGAGGATTTTTGATTTCATGGGCCAGCCCGGATGCGAGAATTCCAAAGGAAGAAAAGCGATCGAGACGGACCAGGGTTTCCTGAATCATCTTTTTCTCTGTAATGTCCTTGAGGATCATCACCCATTCGGGCCGTCGCCCATTACGTGTGCTTTTCAGCGGATACAGGGATAGTCCGAGTACCCGTCCATCGGGCGTATGGATTTCCAGGTTTTCCCTGCTATCTTTTTCTTTTATGTATTCCTGGATCACCTGTTTCAGATAGTCCGGGAGCTGGACGGGTAGACCATTGGAGGAGAACAACCGCCGCACATACCGGTTGGCATACCGGGCACGCAGTCGCTGATCCACCAGCAACACACCCACATCAATCTGGTTCAGGATCCGATCCACCACGCTGAGCTGGGAGAGCAGGGTGAGCACCCCATAGGCGCGTGGTGTGGCGGTGGCCACCAGGGCCATACCCAGGGTCGCCGGTACGGTTTTCCCGTCACGGCGTTTCAGATGAACCCGGAGTCCCAGTTTCATCTCCCGCCCTTTGAAGGCGCGGAGGGTCTGATCCAGGACTTTCTGACTCTCTTTGCTGAAAAGTGAAATAAACGGCTTCTGTCGCAGGCTTGCAGGCGTGAATCCCAGGCGTTTGACCGAGGGGGTAATAAAGGAAATCACCCATCCTTTCTCGGGCGTCTTCTCTAAGACAAAAAGGATCTCAGGAACCAGGTGGAGAAGGGCAAGTACATCCACGGATTCCATCGTGCTTTTCACACCCACGGATCACCCTTCCTCCACCGTTTGCGGGAACAGGGCCAGGTTTACCGAGGAGTTGGAAAATCCCCGGGGCTCCCCTTCCACCCGGATGATTTCGCCATAGGTGTTGACCCCGATGTAGGGAATTTCACCAAAAAGTTCCTGGAACTTCTCAAACTCATGCAGGGCACCCTCTTCACCCAGGGCAATCACACGTGGAAATCCCTGCATCAAGATTCCAAACAAAGGCTCAGATGGATTCACACGCTGCCGGGCTGTGGTGAATGCTTTCTCCACAGCCTCCAGCATCCGTTCTTCCCGGGCTTCCAGAATCCAGATGGTGGCACGATCCGGAACCTCCCCGGCAAGTTTGATTCCACCCTCCGGGGTAATGCCCAGGGGAAGGCGGATCTTGGAATGCCCTGGCTGCATGGGATCAGGAACCGCAAACTGATACCTGGAGAGCGCCTCCCCGAAGGAACGGAGATCTTCCGGGAGTGGCACATTGCGGCGCTTCAGGAACTCTTTCCACACCTCAATGGCGGGCTTTCCATCCAGTTCATAGATGATGGTTCCGGCCGCACGGGTTACCCTTCGGGGCACCAGGGGGAAAAATCCATGCCGGTTCCCCATTCCCACGGGATGGCGGGTAAACACGCCGATACAGATAAGCGCATCCTTGATCACCTCTTTCCCAAAGATCAGGGCGGTTTTTTCCGACCCCCCTTCTTCATCCACCACGCCTCCCATCACGGGTACATCGTCCGGGAGATGGCGGATCAGTGCTTCCAGGAGAATCTCCCCGTTGACAAAGGTGTCCACCAGGAACACAACAGAAAGATAAGTGTACCCCTCTGACTTTTCCTGTTCCCATTGCTGCAACACGGGGCGAAGAGCCTCTTCAGCGGCACGCCAGACATCCTGCCCGAGTCCTTTCCCCATCCCCAGGGTAAAGCGAAAATGGTTCCCACCAAGGGCCAGCACGGCCACACCCATATCGCTGACCTGATGGTTGTCAAAAACATAGCCGTAGGTGGTGGCACCTACCAGTGGAACCTGCCCCCCCAGCCCATAGGACACCCCCTTGACCACCATGGAAAGATCGTGCTGGAGGGTGGAGAACACCACGCCAAGCTGTAGTTCCGTCCCGGCAGAGGTTTTTGCCGCTTTCGCTGCCTGCAAGCCAGCCATCCAGGAGGCATCGACCGTGGAAAGACCGGTTCCGCTCCCCAGTCCCTGTTTTACATCCACTGTGCGCTGGACGTGCGCCCGACGGTCACGACCCACCCGCACACGGGTGGACTCCGCCTGCATGCGACGCCACCAACCACCTTCGATAAAAATGACTCAACCTCCTGTGCACGTAGTCCCGGCCTATATTTTATCCCTCTCCTATCCGTTTGTCAAGGATCCGCATGTCAGCAGAATGGATCGGATAGGCGGAAAAGTCAATGTCCTGCTGGATCGATCTTTCCTTCCGCCTGCTCAAAAACCCTGAGATCCCGTACTTTTCTTCTCTCATTGTCCTGAACCCTCGTCCGAACCAGGAAACCCAGGCGTCATCCAGATCTCTCTCCTCTTTCTCCCCTCCCACCCGGGGGAGGAGATGCTCAGGAAAGTATCTTATTTGCGGGGTTTTCTGCCGGTCAGAGTACCGTACCCATGGCAGCGGCAGGCTTTCGCGTAGGGTGGGCAAATCTTTTCTACCAGGGAAGGGGTAGGAAGACAGGGGTGTCCGGGTTTACGTAGATTTCTGCATGGGCGGGTTTCCTGGATCCATTGTGGTATCCGGTACGGTGGTGCATGCAATATCCAGCAATAACCCTCAAACCTCCCCTCCCCCTGGACGGGGAGTTGCGCTCTTTTCTGTCTGAATCGTAAAAGGAGACAGCATTTTACAGCATTTCCGTGCGTTCTATTCGCGAATCCTGTATTGTGCTGATTCATTCCGCGCAGCCCGGTGTACCCCTCCCCCTGGACGGGGGAGGGGTACACCGGGCTGCGCGGAAT
>JALUJC010000059.1 GCA_027053375.1 Caldifarciminota bacterium | reverse complement strand
TGAAGGCGCTCACCGAACAGGATCTCCAGAACGACCTGCTGGGAAAAGCCCTGCTGCCCCACCTCGGATCCTCCCTGCCCCGTCGGCTCACCCTGCTCGAGCAGGCCCTTCGTGATCGTCTGGAACGGGGGCGCGTCACCCGGGGCAACACCGTCTTCCTCCACACCGCCCCCCATCATGACGACATCCTGCTGGGTTATCTCCCCCTGGCGGTGCGCCACATCCGGGATGCCACCAACCACCACCACTTTGCCTATTTAACCTCCGGATTCACCGCCGTGACCAACGCCTATGCCCGGGATCTGCTGCTCAAACTTCGTGTGTTCCTGGAAAGAAGTGCCTTTGACCACCTCTGGGCAGAAGGTTATTTCGCGCCGGATCATCGCCTGGGGCGAAACCGGGATGTGTGGCAGTATCTGGATGGTGTGGCCGCCCGCGACCTCTGGATGATGGCGGAGGGTGAGGCCCGCCGTATGCTCCGGAATCTGGTGGATCTTTACGATCTGGACAGCCTGGAAGCGGTCGCCCACCGGATTCGCCACCTGGTGGACTATTTCGAGCAGACCTATCCGGGGGCCCTGGATCCCCCGGATATTCAGCGCCTTAAAGGCATGATCCGGGAGTGGGAAGCCGACTGCCTGTGGGGATATTTCGGGTTCAACACCGACCATATCCATCACCTGCGACTTGCTTTTTATACCGGGGATATTTTCACCGAACCCCCCACCCTGGAACGGGATGTTCCGCCAGTCCTGGATCTTCTTCGCCGGGTGCATCCCGATGTGGTTACGGTGGCCTTTGATCCGGAGGGTGCAGGGCCGGATACCCATTACAAAGTGCTGCAGACGCTGGCAGAAGCCCTCCGGCTCTATCTGGAGGAGACCGGGCGGGAGGATGTGCGTGTTCTGGGTTACCGCAACGTGTGGTACCGTTTTCACCCGGCAGAGGCCAATCTGTATGTTCCTGTGTCGCTCAATATGTTCGCGGTTCTGGAGAGTGCTTTCCTGCACGCTTTCAGTTCACAGAAGGAGGCTTCTTTCCCCAGCTATGAACACGATGGCCCCTTCCATGAACTGGCACAGCGGATCCAGGTGGAGCAGTACCGGATGCTAAAAACCCTGCTGGGAAGGGATCACTTCTATCGTCACGAGAGTCCGCTGATTCGGGCCACCCGGGGCCTGGTGTTTGTGCGGGAAATGACGCCCGAGGCCTTTTTCCAGAGTGCCCGCTCCCTGCGGAAGACCATGGAGGTGCTCCCGCAAATTCATGAGGGGCGCCAGGAAAATTCCCCCAATTCCTGAAAATACTGGGGCGCCTCGGCATACAACCCCCGGGACATCACGGCAACCCGTCCATCGGGCAGGAGGATGCGCCCCTCCGCGCGAAGAATCCGTTCCTCTTCACCTTCCACCACCCAGCCTTCCACCGTAACCTCCACCCCCAGGGGGACCGGACGGCGGTATTCCACCTCCAGGTGTACCGCCACCACCCGGTATCCCTGAATCCATACCGCGGCCCCCATGGCCTCATCCAGAACGGCAGCGGTGGCGCCACCGTGGGCGAAGGATGGTGGACCCTGCTGGTGGATGGTGAAGGTGTGGACGGCCGTCACCACCCCGTCGGGGCGGAGGTACCACGTCAGACCGAACCCCCGGGGATTTTCCGATCCGCATACCAGACAGGGACCATGGGTGGGAAGGCGTTTCCATTCTCTGCGCTCGTGCGTTGCCATGGGGACAGGATACAGCGCACGTCTCCACGCATCAAGTCCCTTTTCTGACCCCTGTGCGTGCTGTAGAATGAGGTGGAAGGGACTGAACAGCATCGCGGGATAGGGGGAAAGGGCTGTGTGACGGGAAGAGAAGATGGTTTGATCCTCTGCAGAGAAGAGCCTGTCAGAATGCTCCGTTCGCATGGTCCCGTCGTGGGAATCCCCACCCCTTTCTTTCGAGGATGTGCGTAAATCATCTCGCCCTGGTCAATCCTGACGTTCCTGTACCCTCTATGAAGTTTGTTCAGGTGAATCCACGTACGACTGAAGGCATTTTGTTCCGTCTCATGGAACGGTTGGACGCGCACCCGGAGACAGACGGAGATCTGTTCTCCCCTGCATCCTCTCCTGTTCTGAAGGAACGGACGAAGGTGTGTACAATAGGGGCACTTCCACAGGGAGATCCGTATGCCCTTTCTGGTTCGGCTGTATGTCCGTACGGCGTTTGTGCATTTGCTTCTGGCCCTGGGTCTGTGGGCTGCCCGTGGCGATGTGCTGTATCTGCGGCCTGCGGTACTGCATCTCTTTTTTGTGGGCTGGTTGACCTTTCTGATTTTCGGGGTGGCCTACTGGATGTTCCCCCGGGAAAGCCGGGAGCGTCCGCTTGGACGTTCTTCCTGGGTGGCGACAGCCTATGGACTGTTGCTGGTGGGGCTGTGGCTCCGGGTGGTGAGCGAACCCCTCACCATCCTGGGTACGGCGGGACCCTGGCCGATGCTGCTGGTGCTGGGTGCCTGGACCCAGTGGCTGGGAGGGGCCGTGTTCACTGTCGCCATCTGGCGCCGAATACGTGCCCTGGGGAAGCGGTAGCCATGCCTTTTCTGACACGGTGGGCGGTGCGATTGGCGTTGCTTTTCTGGCTGGTGGCGGCCGGATGGGGGGCGCTGATGCTGACCCATCGCGCCCTGGGGGTTCCTGTGTGGGCCTGGAGCCTGCACTCCCTTCATATGGAGTGGATGGCGGTGGGGTTTGCCCTGCAGTTTGTGATGGGGGTGGCTTACTGGATTCTTCCTCGTTTCGGCGCCGAACGCCGTCGTCCTTCCCTGGCCTATCTGGGCTGGCTCATGGTGCTGGGTGGCCTGGGTGTACACGTGGGAGGATGGGGGCCGGGACGGTGGCTCGAAACAGTGGGGACCTGTCTTTTCCTTCTTCATGCCTGGCCTCGCGTGAAACCCCCCACCCCCTATCCCCTGCCCGAACAGCGGCCGGACGCGTAAACTCCTTATTTCCTTGACGGTTTTATGCCCTCCCTGTATGGTATACCCATTCAACAACCCGCAACAACGGCGAGGCGCCACAGACATGGGACTGAAAAACGATCGGTGGATACGTGAACGGTGCCTGCAGGACCGGATGATTGAACCCTTTGAGGATCGTCTGGTTCGCAGGGGGATGGTTTCCTTCGGGCTCTCTTCCTATGGGTACGACATCCGTGTGGCCAGAGAATTCAAGGTTTTCCAGCCGGAATCCACGGTCCGCACGCTGTCTGGCGCAGAGAAAGGCTACCTTGCGGCGCTGCTGGACCTTCACGGGAAGGTGCACCTGGATCCTCCGGCTCTGGCGTTTGAAGGGCTGGATGCGCCCCTGCTGGACCGGGTACGAACCCAGATGGGTACGGGTTCACTCCGGGACGGTGTGCTGTGGGTGGACCGTCCGGGGGATGTGGCGGCGCTTCTTTCCCAGTTGTTGCCTTTCCTTCAGCGACACCGCGAAGATGCGGGAAGGCTTCTGGAACGCCTGCCCGACCCTTCGATCGTGATTGATCCCAAAAACTTTCACCCGGGTTCCTTTGTGGATGTGGAAGGAGATGTGTGCGTGGTTCCCCCGAACTCCTTTGCCCTGGCACGGAGCGTGGAGTATTTCCGAATCCCCCGGGGGGTGTTCGGTCTTGTCGTGGGAAAATCCACCTATGCCCGCTGTGGCATTATTGTGAACATCACCCCTCTGGAACCCGAGTGGGAGGGCTATCTGACCATTGAGATTTCCAATACCACACCGCTTCCGGCCAGGATCTATGCCGGAGAGGGCATTGCCCAGGTGATCTTCCTGGAGGCGGATGAGCCCTGCGAGGTCTCCTATGCGGACCGTCAGGGGAAATATCAGAAACAGGTCGGTGTCACCCTGCCCAGGGTGGAGGGGGTTGCACCGGAAAACCGGTGAGAGGGAGGTGCCATGGCCAGAGGAAAAGGCAAAAACAGGTCTCAGGTTCCTGACGAGCGGATGAAGGCGTTGCAGGCTGCCCTGCAGCAAATCCAGCGAACCCATGGCGAGGGGACGGTCATGCGCCTGGGTGAAGTGCGCAAGCAGCAGGTGGATGTGATCCCATCAGGCTCCCTGGGCCTGGATATCGCCATGGGGATCGGGGGGTATCCACGGGGTCGGATTGTGGAAATCTACGGGACAGAGGCCTCGGGGAAAACCACCCTGGCCCTGCATGCCATCGCGGAAGCCCAGAAGATGGGGGGAATTGCGGCGTTTATTGATGCAGAACACGCCATGGACCCGGGGTATGCGGAGAAACTGGGCGTTCAGCTGGACAACCTGGTGGTTTCCCAGCCAGATACCGGTGAACAGGCGCTGGATATTGTGGAGAAACTGGTCCAGAGTGGTGCTGTGGATCTCGTGGTGATTGACTCCGTGGCCGCCCTGGTTCCTCGTTCAGAGATTGAGGGAACCATTGACGATCAGAGTGTGGGGGTCCAGGCGCGCCTGATGAGCCGGGCCATTCGTCGGTTGACCGGGGTGGTTTCCCGGTCCAATACCTGTGTGATTTTCATTAACCAGGTGCGGCACAAGATTCAGGCCTACGGCAATCCAGAGACCACGCCTGGCGGGCTTGCCCTGAAGTTTGCCGCCAGCGTCCGGCTCTCTGTGCATGCCCGGCAGAGCCCCATTCAGGAGAAAGGCCAGGCGGTGGGCTCGGAAGTAACCGTCAAGGTGGTGAAAAACAAACTGGCACCACCTTATCGTGTGGCACGCTTTGACATTCTGTACGGAAAAGGCATCTCCCGACTGGGAGAGCTGATTGATCTGGGCCTGCAGTACGAAGTGGTTCGACGCAGCGGATCCTGGTATTCTTATGGCGATCTTCAGCTGGGTCAGGGTCGCGAGAACGCCCGAAAATACCTGGAAGAGCATCCGGATCTGGCACAGGAAATTGAACGCAAGATCCGGGAGAAAGCAGGTTTGCTGCCGGAAGCCGAAGGAGGTAAGCCATGAATCTTCCCTGGGGATGGGCACTGGCCGGTTACCTGATCGGGGGGATTCCCTTCGGACTGATACTCAGTAAGACTTTCGCGGGGGTGGATCCCCGAACGGTGGGGTCGGGGAACATCGGGGCCACCAATGTGATCCGCGCTGCGGGAAAAAAGATCGGCCTGCTTACGGGGTTGCTGGATATCCTGAAATCCCTGATCCCTGTGGCCCTTGCCCAGCGGATGGCGGGGATGGATGCG
>JALUJC010000058.1 GCA_027053375.1 Caldifarciminota bacterium | reverse complement strand
CCTGTGCTGTGACCCACAAAGCAGCGCGGGACGCACGAAAGTGGATCTCCAGGATTCGCCGCACACATCCTGAGGCGCGGGTGCTGGTGACGGGCTGTCTGGTGCCGGTGGAGAACCTGGACGCCGATGAGGTGGTTCCCAAAGAGACCTTTCTTCGGTCCCCCACTATCCTGGATCATTTTGGGCACCGGCACCGGCCGGTGGTCAAGGTGCAGGACGGCTGTGATTTTCGCTGTACTTTCTGCATTGTTCCACATGTTCGTGGACAGTCTCGTTCCCGTCCTCTCCAGGAAATCCTTGCGGAGGTTCGTTCGTTGCTGTCCCGAGGCTACCAGGAACTGGTGCTGGCGGGGGTGGAGATTGGGAGCTGGGGACGGGGAGCGCGCGCCACACTGGGAGATCTGGCACAGGCGCTGGCCGATCTCCCGGGGACCTTTCGGGTGCGCTTTTCTTCGCTGCTGCCCATTCATCTTGACGAACAACTCCTTCGTCTGATGCATGAACGGCCAGACCGTTTCGCACCGCATCTACACCTGCCTCTTCAGAGCGGATCCGAACGGGTGCTGCGCACCATGCGGCGGCCCTATCATCTCCGAACCTTTCTTCGTGTGCTGGAGCGGGTGCGGAAATGGCTTCCCCATGCCGCGGTGGGAACGGATGTGATCGCAGGGTTTCCGGGGGAGACCGATCACGATTTTCTGGAGACCCTCCAGCGGCTGGAGGCGGAGGGCTTTGCCTATCTGCATGTGTTTGAATATTCAGCCCGGAAGGGGACTCCTGCGGCGACCCTGCCGCAGGTCCCGGCCCATGTGCGACGGGCGCGGGTCCGTGCCCTTCTGGAGCTGGATGCACGTTTACGGGCACGATTTCTACAGTCTCTCCAGGGACGTATCACACGTATCCTGCTGGAAAAGCCTCTTTCTGGAGACTGGTGGTCCGGAACCACAGACGAATTTGCCCGGGGTCGGATCTCCATCCCTTCAGACGCTCGTGCCGGGACCCTGGTCAAAGCCAGGGTCACCCGGGTGGACCCCCATTCGAAGACCGTGATCCTCCATGGTGGTTCCACGCGCCATCCTCTGTGATCTGGACGGGGTGCTCTGGCGGGGGGACCGCTGGATCCAGGAAAATCTCAGGCCCCTGCGACGGTGGGAAGACCGTGGTGTGCCACTGCGGTTCTTAACCAACAACAGCACCCTGCATCACCTGGATGTGGAGGCACGTTTAAAGGATGCGGGGTTTCAGAAGCCCCGGGTGTATACCAGCGGCGCCGTGCTGGCGCGGTTTGCGAAAAAGGAGGGCCGGCTTCGTCTCTGGGTGATGGGAGAAGAAGGGTTTCTTCGGGAGCTCCAGGAACAGGGGGTGACTCCAGTGCCCCCGGAAGCAGCGGAAGGGGTGGCGGTGGGGCTGGACCGCGGGTGCACCTTTCAGAAGCTGGCGGAAGGAATGCGGGCGTTACAGCGGGGGATTCCCTTCTGGGCCACCAATCTGGATCCCGCCTATCCTGCAGTTGAGGGCTGGACGCCCGGGAGTGGTGCGCTGGTTGCAGCGCTGGAACGCGCCTCCGGCAGAAAGGTGGAGCGTGTGTTTGGGAAACCTTCCCCGGAAATGTACCTTCTGGCACTGGACGATCTTGGCTGTGCACCGGGTCCCGACATCTGGATGATCGGCGACCGTCTGGATACAGATCTGCGTGGTGCGCGTGCACTGGGCCTGACGGGGATTCTTGTGCTGACCGGGATTACCGAGGTCCCTCCTTCGCTGGAGGACCCGGGGATTCGGGTGGTGCCGAACCTGGAGGCGCTGGAGGCCCTGGATACCACAGGGTAACCCGCAGACTTCCGGGTTTCCATCCCCGCAGGTGCGGCAGTGTTTCGGGGATCGCCCAGACCTGAAGGGTCTCCCCGGGAAGCATTTGCGGACGTTCGGTCAGATGGTACGGAATCCGTCTCAGGGAATCCAGTTCCAGGGAGGGTCCGCGTACACGAACCCGTGAAGGTTCAATCCGAAGAACACGAAGCGCTGAATCCACCTCTACACGAGGACGCAAACGTCTGCGAACCACGCGGTCCAGTTCGATCCGTACCACGTTGGGTCGCAGTTCCAGGATGTCCAGCGCCATATCCTCGGGAAGGGTCAGGTTTTCCAGCTGGAGGGGAAGCACATAGGTCCCTTTCCCCCGCCCTTTCAGGGAGAATACAGCCCGGGGTGGGAGCCAGTGCAGGCGCATCAGGGTGCGACCCTGAAGACGCACCCGGAGGACCACATGTTCAGGGTCCACACGGCGAAGCACATAACGGGTTGTGTCCAGATCTTCCACCACCACAGGAACGGACAGGTTTACGGTATAGCGCCGTTCGGTCTTTGCGTAGATCCAGAGGAAGAAGGTAAGCACAAAAGAGAGCAGAATCAGGCCCAGGGGTCTATGCACCGAACCCAACCTCCGGTTCCTCTTCCCGCTCCTCCACCTCGGCAAAGAGTTCCTGAAGATGTCCCTTTAGTTCTTCAGGGCTCCGAAGTTGTTTCCAGCTTCGCCCCACAAAAGTGCGCACGGCACCGGACTCTTCAGAGACCACAAGACATACCGCATCTGTTTCCAGTGCCAGGCTGCGGGCGGCCTGGTGCCGGGTTCCGAAACTGGGGGGGAGATCCTCGGTGGGAAGCAATGGAAGGATCACCCGTGCTGCCATCACACGGTCTCCACGAATGATCACCGCCCCGTCATGGAGCGGACTCTGTGGCTGAAAGATCGCAAACAGCAGATCCTGGGTCAGGCGTGCATCCAGGCGAACACCTCTTTCGATGAGTTCTTCCAGCTGAATCCGGCGTTCCAGGACCACCAGCGCGCCAATCCGGCGGCGGCTGAGGAAAAATACTGCACGGGAGAGCTCCTCCAGAACGGGAGAGACATCTTCATGCACCAGTTCGCGAAACAGAGGGTTTCGGCCGATGGTGATCAGGGCACGGCGAATCTCGGGTTGAAAGATGATCACCAGCGCCACGAGTCCAACGGTCTTAAGGGTTCCCGCAAACCAGGAGAGGGTGGCAAGTTCCAGGATCTGGGCCACAAGGGCAACGATCAGAAGAATGGAGACCCCCAGAAAGATGTACATGCCCCGTGTTCCCCGAAGGAAACGGAGCACCTGGTATACCAGATACCAGGAGATCAGGAAGTCAAGCGCATCAAGAGGTGTGAGGGGAATCCCGAAAACGTTTGTGAACATGCAACCTCCCCTGCGTTGACGAAAGGATACGGGGCTGTTTTCAACCTGTCAAACCCCGCAATCCCTGGGATAACCAGGATGGAAGAACCGGAAGACCCGAACGCAGGGACACCGGGGTCAGGGACCCCGCAACACGGTTACCACCGTTTTCCCGATGTTCAGGCGGTAAATCCCGGCAGGAAGGCTTGAAAGGGAGATGGTTTGTGCCCGACCCTGAAGCACCACCTGTCCCAGCACGTTGGTGATCCGATACCGACGTGCACGATCAAGCCGGAGTTGTTCTCCGGGTTGGATCCAGCGGACGGGCGCACGACCATGCGTCGGTGTGGTGTGTTCTTCTCGCTGAAGCACAGGGGCGGCCCAGAAACTCATGTTGAGCAGGAGGGTGCTGTTGTCCAGTTCATGCCAGTTGTCGTAGAGGTTGTCCCCGGGATTCCCCGTACCGTCATCCGCAGGAGAAGAATCGCCGATCACGCAGAACCGCCCGGAACCGTATTCTCCACAAACCACCACCACCAGCGTGTCCGCCTGGGGTTTGTTGTTCACCCACACATGTCCCTGAAGGGTGGGATTGACGTTGCGATCCAGGGTCATCACCGTTCCCGCGTGATACCCCACACCGGTCACATCCCCATAGGGACCGTGAATGATGGGATCCAGGGGATTGGTGGAGACATTGGTGATGCTGGCAGAATAGCTGTTATAGCGCTCTCCGGTAATGTTGCAGTGGACCCCGAGGGTGGATTCAAAGGCGGCATTCCAGACACGGGGGGAGTCCCAGCCATCGCCGTCCCGGTCAGAGCTGTTGTGATCCGCAAGGAAAACCATGGAACCCCCGTTCTGGAGGAAGGTTAAGACGGCGGAGATTTCTGACGAAGAAAGAGGATTCTGGGGTTCGGGAAGGATCAGGAGGTCATATTGAGAAAGGTCCAGGGTATCACTCAGCCCGTAGTGCAGGGTGTGGCCCGGGGGAAGGGTACGAACGGGGATATGGAGGGTGTCGAACGTGTATCCCCAGTGAGAAAGGGCACCATCCCACGCGTCCGGCCCGGTGGGGTTCTGAGGTGTGGGAAGGGGCGCCTGGTGGTCCACCACCCAGTCAGAATTCCCGGCGGTCTCGTTTTTTGTCCAGTCAAAGAGCACCCGCTGTGCCTGGAGAGGAAACGCCCATCCGGCCAGGATGAGCAAGCCAGTAACCCACCAGGTTTCCTTCAGAAAAGGTGCGGGGCGGGCAGCGCCCGCCCCGCATCCAGCGAAATCTTTACCGAACATGGAAGAACTTGAGGGTTCGGGTCTGGTTGGGAACCGTGAGACGCAGGAAGTACACACCACTCTTCATCGCACGAGCGGGCAGCGGGAGTTCGTGGATCCCGGCAGGAAGCGTTTGGTTGCGCAGGAGGGTGCGGACTTCACGACCTGTGGCGTCAAAGACACGAAGGGTCACCGGTGTCGCGGCAGGAAGGGCGAGTACAATACGTTCGCTTCCACGGGTCCACTTCATGCCCAGCTGAAGCCGTCTCACCTGACTGCGTGGAGGTGTTTCAGTCTCCCGTACGCCGGTGGGAAGGTCGGTGGTGAAGAGGATGGCACGTCCCGCCACAATGGGTGCGGAATGGACGTCCAGGGTTCCGTCGAAGAAAATCTGGATGCCGTCGGTCTGTGCCTGATTTTCAATCCCCAGGGTGAAGTCCGTCTGGAGAGGATCCTGGGCGAACTGCACCAGAATCTCCCCGTCTCCCGTGGGCGTGGGGTACACGGCGGGATCCTTAAGGATGATCTCAAACTTTTCGGGGGTCGTGGTCCCATAGTGTACCACGCTGTCAAATTCCACGATAAAGTAGCCCAGCGTGGTGTCGTACGTATAGTAAATGGTCCCGCCGCTGGAGGGGTTCAGATCGTCCCAGAAGGCGGCGATCATGCCCGCAGGACCGTCGGTGGCGTCAGGAATCCCGGAATTGCTGAAATCACTGGTGCCAGGGTCGGATCCCAGGGTGAACCAGCCATTGGAGCACACCCAGAGGGTGTCGTAGGGTGTGCCGAAGTAAGGGAAGGTG
>JALUJC010000057.1 GCA_027053375.1 Caldifarciminota bacterium | reverse complement strand
CCCACCCCCCGACCGCACACCCCGTCCACCCTCCGGGTCACGCTCCAGGGAACCCGGATTCGCCTTTCCGCCCATCCGTTTTCTCCTGTGAAGATCTCCGTCTACAACACGCTGGGACGTCCCATCTGGACCCGTACACTTCCCCCGCAAAACGGGGAAACTCTTGTGCGGCTGCCCGGGCGACTTCCCTCCGGAATCTACTGGCTTCGTGTCACCTCAGGAAACCGTCGCATCCAGCGTCGTCTGGTCCTTCCCTGAGCCATGAGAAAACGCACCGGGAGACCCTCACCGCTTCAGCTTCTGGTCTGGGGGTATGTGGGTCTCTCGGTGCTGGGGGCCCTGCTGCTCATGATCCCGTGGGCACGGCGGGGTCCCCTCTCTTTTGTGGACGCCCTGTTCACCGCCACATCTGCCCTGTGCGTGACCGGGCTGATCGTGAAAGACACCGCCACCTTCTGGACACCCTTTGGAAAGGCAATACTTCTCCTCTGGATTGAGATCGGTGCCCTGGGGTACATGACCTTCGCCACCCTGATCCTGGGATTCCTCACCGGCAAGCGAGACCTCCGGCTCCGTCAGATGATGTCGGCTTCGTTTCCGGCACTGTCACCGGGGTACATCGGTCAGTTTGCACGTCGTGTCCTGCTTTTCAGCATCCTCACGCAGACCGTGGGATGGATCCTTCTTGCCCTGTGGCTCTGGCCCACACGGGGGGTCCGTGCCCTTGGAGAAGGACTTTTCCTCTCCATCTCGGCCTTTGGCAATGCCGGTTTTTCACCCTACAGCGACAATCTGGTGCAGGCCGGGCAACATGCCGGCGTGCTCCTGACCGTGGCGCTCCTGTTGATCCTGGGAGGGGTGGGGTTCTGGGTGATTGAGGACCTGACCTTCTATTTTACCGGACGGCGCCGCAAGCTCACCCTTCACACCCGGTGGGTGCTGCGACTCACCACGCTTCTTCTCCTCTCCGGGACGCTCTGGATTCTCCTGGCTGACTGGCACCGGGGACTGGTGACGTATTCCCCTGGATTCCGCATTCTTCATGCCTTTTTCCAGGCTGCCACCCCGCGAACGGCCGGCTTCAACACGGTGGACCTGACGCGCCTATCCCCGCTCAGCCTGACCCTGATCGCCTTTCTCATGTTCGTGGGCGGTTCACCGGGAGGGACCGCCGGCGGGATCAAAACCACCACCCTGCTCACCCTCTGGACCGCAACCCGGGCCTTTCTGCGGGGACACGACGTGGTATTGAGCCGGCGACGCATTCCCCTTGAAACCGTGGCCCAGGCCACGGCCATCGTCACCCTCGCCGCGGCCGTGATCGGCGGCGTGCTCACCCTTCTCCTTTTTGCAGAAGGTGCCCACACCACCATTGAACGCACCTTCCGGTATTTCTTTGAGGTGGTTTCCGCCTTTGGAACCGTGGGGTTGTCTCTGGGTTCACTGCAGGACCCCCGGGTCAGTTTCTCGGCAGACTTTTCCGTGCCCGCCAAAAGCCTTATCATACTCACCATGTGGATCGGACGTGCAGGTATCCTGACGGTCGCCGCCGCATTTATTGAACGCCGGCACGAACCCATACAGTACGTGGACGGACAGCTTCTGGTCGGATGAACTTCTGCGTGATCGGTCTGGGACAGTTCGGAACCTACCTCGCCAGGGAACTGGCGGACAAAGGTCACCGTGTGCTGGCCATTGATCGGGAAAAACCCCAGAGCATGGAGGTGGAGCCCTTCGTGGACGAAGTGCTGGTGATGGATGCATCCGAAGAAAAGGCGCTCCGCCAGATCGGTCTTTCTGATTTTGACTGGGTGCTCATCACCATTACCGAGGATCTGGAGTCCTCCATCCTGATTGCCATGCTGGCACGGGAGCTGGGGGCCCGGCGGATCCTGGTCAAAGCCGCCTCCGAGCTCCATGCGCGGATTCTGGAAAAGATCGGCGTGGACCGGATTGTCTTCCCGGAAAAGGAGATGGCCCGGCGGGTCGCGGAAACCCTGACCCGAAGCGGGACCTTTGATTTCCTGGATCTGGCCGAGGGATACCGCCTGGTGGAACAGGTGGCGCCCCGTGCGTTTGTGGGCCAGACCCTTCGCCAGCTGGATATCCGCAAACGTTTCGGGGTCAGCGTGCTGGCCATTCGGCGGAAAGTCCCGGAAATGGGCCAGGAGGGCCAGATCGAACTTCGGGAACAGGTGATTGTCCCCACCCCCGATGAAGAGATTGTCCGGGGAGACGTGCTGATCCTGCTGGGGAAAACCGAAGATCTTGAAAAGGTCCAGCGACTCGGATAAAACCATGGAAAACCTGGAACTGCTGCTGGAAGAAGCCAAGTTCTATTTTCTGAACCAGCATTATTCCAAAGCGCGCGCCCTGCTGGAAGAGGTTCTCCAGCAGGATCCCACCCACGCCGATGCACTCTATCATCTCGCGTTGCTGTATGAGGCAACCCGGGAAATTGATGAAGCCATCGCGGTTCTCCAGCGCCTGCTGGAGTCTCATCCTGATGAACAGCGCGCCCGTACGCTGCTGAGTCGCCTTCAGCGGACCTGAATCACATTCGTTCCGGCGCCTCCACCCCCATCAGATCCAGTCCCGCCTTCATCACCCGGCGAAACATTTCCACCAGGGCAAGCCGGCGCCGCGTTTCCCGGGACGCCTCGGTCACCACACGCACGTTCTGATAAAACTGATGGAAGGTGCGGGAAAGGTCCAGAAGGTAATGGGGCAGCCGATGCACTTCCCTGGAGTCTGCCACATCCTGGACCAGATCATAGAACCGAAGCAGCATACGTCCAAGGGTGCGTTCCGCAGGATGGGTGAACCCTTCCAGCCACGAAAACTCCGGGGCATGCCCTTTCTCCCGGGCATACTTCAAAAGGTTCACCACACGGGCATGGGAATACTGCACGTAGTAGACTGGATTCTCCTGGGACAGGGTTCGCGCCAGGGTGAGGTCAAAATCCAGCGGTGTGTTCACCGCTCGCTGGAGCATGAAGAAACGGGTGGCATCCACGCCCACCTCCTCCAGCAGATCCTCCATGGCATAGAATTCTCCTTTACGTTTGGACATTCGGACCCGTTGACCCTCCCGGAAAAGGTTGACCTGCTGGACAATCATCACCTCCAGTTGATGCCCGCCCACCCCCAGGGCCTCAAGCCCCGCTTTCATCCGGGGGATGTACCCCTGGTGATCCGGTCCCCACAGGTCAATCAACCGGGTATATCCCCGGTCCGCCTTGTACAGGTGATAGGCCAGGTCCCAGAAGAAATAGGTGGGTTCGCCATTGCTGCGGATCAGCACCCGATCCTTGTCATCCCGAAAATCGGGGAAAGCGGTGCTCCGGAAATACACCGCCCCCTCTTTTTCATACAGGTACGGGGCAAGACGCTCCTTCACCAGCTGAGGATAGGGACTCTCACGGATCCAGCTCTCCCGTACCACCGCCTCAAAGGTCACCCTGTAGCGACGAAGCACTTCCAGCTGCCCTTCAAGGATCCGGCGGACCGCCTCTTTCGCCCACTGCGCCACGGGGATGTTTTCCCGGTCCAGGGCACGCGCCAGGTCCGCCACGTAGGTCCCGCCATAGCCATCCTCGGGAAGGGTTTCCCTTCGTCCAGCCCGGTATTCAATGGAACCCTGAAGCGCCCGAATCTGACCACCCGCGTCGTTCACATAGTACTCCCGATCCGCTGGAATCCCTGCAAACCGCATCACCCGAACCAGCGTATCTCCCACTGCTGCGGCACGCGCATTCACCACATTCAGCGGACCCGTCGGATTTGCCGAAACAAATTCCACCACCACCCGCTCCCGGGTCCGGGTCGGAAGCGGGGGCAGCGGATCTTCTGTAAACACTTCCTTCAACTGCTGAACAAGAAAGGCATCCTCCAGGGTCAGGTTCACAAACCCGCCGGACGCGTCCGCACGGGCAATCGCCGGGAGGTCCTGAATCCATTTTGCCAGTTCCCGCGCCAGTTCACCGGGAGGACGCCGGAGGGTACGGGCCATCAGAAAGGCCGCATTGGTGGCATAATCCCCCATTTCCGGTCGGGGAGGGAGGGAAAGCCGGACCTCCACTTCCACCCCCCGGTCTTTCAGGCGTTGCCGGATCTCCTGCTCCAGGAAGTGGCGCAGACCTTTCATTTCTGCGTCCGAACCTGGCTCAGCGCAAGGGCGGCGATGGTGGTGATCTCCGCCACGTCATCCCCCCGCTGGAGGGCATGGGCAGCACACCGCGTAC
Organism: Caldifarciminota bacterium; assembly: GCA_027053375.1. Lineage (GTDB taxonomy): Bacteria > Hydrothermota > Hydrothermia > S141-80 > S141-80 > JALUJC01. The sequence goes on along the minus strand of JALUJC010000057.1, from coordinate 1,056 downwards.
CCAGCAGAATGGGACCTATCACCTCCGCACCGGCAATGTGCTTGAGGAGTTTATAGGAGATGTTGGCGGAATCCAGGTCGGGGAACACCAGAACGTTGGCCCGCCCCTGAAGCATGTTGAAGGGGTAATCCCGTTCCTGCAGATCCACGGAAAGCGCCGTATCGGCCTGCATTTCCCCATCCACCCGCAGCGAGGGATCCCGCTGACGAAGGATACGCACCGCCTCCCGCACACGCTGGGTTTCCGGATGGTCCACACTGCCGAAGTTGGAAAAGGACAGAAGCGCGACCCGGGGTTCCAGGCCGATCTGCCGGGCAAATTCAGCGGCAAGGAGGGCGATCTCCGCAAGGTCTTCCGCACCGGGATGAATGTTGACCGTGGCATCGGCGAACAGGAACACCTCCCCTTTGTGAATCACCAGATACAGCCCGGCCACCCGCCGAACATCCTCACGGGTACGGATCACCTGAAGGATGGGCCGCAACACATCGGGATAGTGATAGGTGATCCCGGAAAGGAACACCTCTGCATCGCCCTGCGCCACCATCATCACCCCGAAGTAGTTGGGGTCCTTCATCAAACGGCTTGCTTCGTGAAGGGTGATCCCTTTGCGCTGGCGCTCCTCATACAACCGTTTCGCATAGGCTTCTCTTCGGGGATCAAACTCAGGTTCCACAATGGTAAACGGGCCCTCCAGCCCCAGCTCTTCCAGCGTGGCCCGGATCCTTTCCTCCCGCCCGAGAAGGATGGGATCCGCGATCTTTTCGGTGCGGAGGAGACTGGCGGCCCGCAGAATCCGGGGTTCTTCCCCCTCGGCAAACACCACCCGCCGGTTTTTCAGTTCACGGGCCTTGTGGATGAAGAACCGCCGGATCTCCCAGATCTTACCCAGGCGAGCCTCCAGCTGTTCACGGTACCGGTCCAGATCCAGCTGAATGCGCGCGACCCCCGACTCCATGGCGGCCTGCGCCACAGCCGGTGCTTCCCAGAGCAACACCCGGGGATCCACCGGTTTGGGGATCAGGTACTCCGGACCGAAACTGAGACGGTCCAGAT
>JALUJC010000056.1 GCA_027053375.1 Caldifarciminota bacterium | reverse complement strand
CAACCGGTGGCGCACCCATCCCATTGTCCGGGTGGACAGCACCTCCGTCCCGGTGGACTCCACCGAACGGGTGGGGGTCGGGGTGGTGAACAACCGGGAGACACCGGGATACACCTCGCCTCCCGGGACACCGCTCCGCCGAAACCCGGATGGGACCCAGGAGATTGAAAACGCCACCAGCCTGGTGGTGGAAAACCTCCAGCCCGGTCATGCCGCTTTCGTGTTCCGACTTCCCACCGTGGATCGACAGGCCATTCAGACCCATCTTCAAAACTACAGGCAGATCCACCTCTGGGTCCGGCCAGCCGCACAGCAACCGCCTCCCTATGGCACCTTCTTTATCCGCCTGGGTTCGGACTCCACCAATTACTACGAACTTCGCAAACGTCTCACCTCCTCGGACTGGGTGGATATTTCCGCTGGGGTTGATGAGCTTGCCCGCCTGCGGGACTCTCTCCAGCGTGCCCATCCAGGGGATTCCGTTTTCCAGAATGGCAACCTGGTGATACACGGCACCCCCAACCTGCTGAACCTGGGGTACTATGCGTTCGGTGTGCTGAACGAAGAAAGTGCGCCGCTGACCACGGAGCTCTGGGTGAACGAACTCCGTCTGTCCGAGCCCCGCACCGATCACGGAACCGCCCTGCACGCCGAGGCAAGCATCAATCTCGGAGGCTTTTTCAATGGAAATCTCTCTTACGATGACCTCTCTTCAGCCTTCCAGCCCTTTTCCAGCCGCACCCCTTCCACCACCTCCCGGCGAGGAATGACCATGAATGCCTCGGGGGACCTGATGAAACTTTTCTCCCTCAATCCCCCGCTCTCGCTATCCTACAACTACATGTTCTCGGAATCCCGAAACCTCCCCCGCTATGCACCGGGAACCGACCTGCTGATCACCCGGGATTTCGCACGGCGTTATGAAGGGGTGAATCGCTCGCGGAATATCAGCCTGAACGCACAGTTTCAGCGCTACCTCTTTCTGAAAGGGCTCTCCTTCGGACTGTCGGAACGGGCCAATGAGAACACGGATCCTCTTCGCTTCCAGAAAAACCACAACGTCACACGATCGGCCAGTGCGGCGTATGGACTTCAGATCCAGCGACGCGGGTGGACGGCCCTGGACATCCGCCCCTGGCCCACCCATCTGTCTGTTTCCTTTTCCTATTCCGAGCCCCTGACCGATAACCTGAACACCCAGAGTGGGGTGCGCACCTTCTCCCACAAATGGTACTATGAAGGAAATGGGCAGATAGACTGGAACCCGGTGCGCAATCTTCGCGTCTCGTATCATCGATCCGGGCGTTTTGCAGGCTACATGGCACCCGGGGATTCCCGTCCTCCACTGCTGAACGCCAGGGAAACCGGTTCCTTTTCTCTCACGCTTCCCGTGCGATTTTTCAACCCCTCTCTCAGCATGAACCTATCCTACCAGGAAAACTTTCCTGAGGATTCCTCCATTCTCTCCCTTGGGATCCGCAGAATCAACCGCACCCAGAACCTGAACGGCACCGCCTCACTGCCCGTGGACCGGCTGCTGGGTCCCCTGGCGGAATGGATCCGTAAACAGCTACCGGACACCAGCCGCGTGGTCGGATCCCCTGCCTGGCTTATGGTCCAGCTGGTGGGGGTGGTTCGCAACCTGGACCCCATTGCCGTTCAGGCCTCGCAAATCCGCAACGACGCCCTGGGGAATGCGGATACACATCCCTCCCTCAAATACCGCTTCGGGCTTACGGACCAGTATCCCGGGACCTTTGACCCGCTCACCTCCAGCCAGGGGCTTCAGCGGACCCTGACCCTCCGCACGGGAAGCCGTGTGATGGGGATGAACATCTCCACCCAGGCCACCTGGGGGCGAAACCTTTCGTACTACGGAGACCAGGGGAACTTTCGGGCAAACCGCACCTTTCCAAGCCTTACCCTCTCCCTCCCGCTGTACCAGGCTCGTTACACTCCGGGAAGAAATCGTTCGGGAACCCGCGCGGGGAACCGTTCGTCCGCACCTTTTTCGCTGCGTCGGCTCAGTATGAACCTGACGCTGGAGTGGACCCGTGAGGCCCAGGGTGCACTCACCGATCAGGGTCCCCAGAAAGAAACGGAATCCCTGCGGTCTCATCTGGAGCCTCAGATTCAGGGAACCCTGGCCAACGGCTTAAACTTCACCTTCTCCCTCAGTCAGGACGAAACCCGCAGCGCCCGCAACCTCCGGTTCCGCCCCGTGGAAGGCGTGGAGTTTTCCCGGAACTGGCGTCTGAGTGCAGATTACAGTTTTTCCAATCCTGAAGGGTTCAAGATCCCCCTTGCCGGGGGCCAGGGATTCCTCCGATTTCGTGGAACCCTGAATCTACGATTGAACCTGGTGTGGGGGACTTCCCGACGGACCGAAGGGGGGATCCCCTATGAGGATACACGGACCTACCAGTACAGCCTCACGGGAAGCTACACGTTTTCCCGGGGAATCACCGCCGATCTCACCTTTCAGCGCCAGGAAACCCAGTACCGGGTCGGGAACATCGGGAAAAACGGGAGCACGGATCTCTTTTTCACCGTGCGTTTCAACTTCTGATGGGACGGGTTCTGGGGCTGGATTACGGGGAACGGCGTGTCGGTCTTGCGCTTTCCGACAGCCGCCGAACCGTGGTCACACCGCTGCGAACCATTGACCGAAAACGAGAGGATCTCTGGAGGGTGCTGGAAGAAATTCTGGACACGTATCCCATTCAGGAAGTGGTGATTGGTCTCCCTCTCTCCATGCATGGGGAAGAGACCCGACGTTCCCGGGAAGTCCGTGCTTTCGCCCGTGCCTTTCAGGATCGATTTCCCGGGATCTCGGTCACCCTCTGGGACGAACGTCTCACCTCCTTTGAAGCAGAGGCGCTGTTGCGGGATCGGGGGCTGGCACCCTCCCGGCATAAAGAAAAAGTCGATCAGCTGGCCGCCACGCTTCTCCTCCAGTCCTACCTGGATCAGGACCGCTTTCCAGAAGACTGATCCCGCGTTGCCCGTCACCTGGACGGGATTCGCCTTTTATACCCTTGACGGTTGAAGGCAGTTTGTGTATGATGGGGATATGGTGTCCGGGAACGACCTTCCCCGGTTGCTGGTCTGGGGATCTTCGCTGGGGGGCTCCCTGGTAACGCTTGCCCTCTCTCTCTGGGTACTCAGTGAGGGTCCCCGCACCCGTGCCGTCCGGTCTTTTGGCTGGACCCTGCTGGCCGTTTCTGCATGGGGGATGATGGAATTCTTCCTCCGCACGGCCCCCGACGCGGCCACCGCGCTGCTCTGGACCCGTCTCCTTCCCATCAGCTGGGCGTGGGTCCCTCCGCTTTTCCTGTATTTCGCAGCGTCCTTCACCGGCCATCCGCTCTCCCGGCGGACCCGTTTCTGGCGAGTGCTTTTCCTTCTCCCCTTCGTGTTCATCACGATGGCTTTTGCGGACCATCTGCTCTATCTCCATCCCCGGGAAACGTGGTGGGGATGGGGGGTGCAGGAAGGGCCCTTCTGGTTTCTTGCGGTACTGTATTTCGCCCTGCTCCCCTTTTTGAGCTTTTTGATTCTGCTTCATGCCTTCCGCCACTCTCCCTCTCCCCAGCGCAGAAGCCAGCTGCTGATCATCACCGTCGGTGCTGCCATGCCGTACATTCCCGCCCTGATCATCAACGGGGTGCTTCCCATCCTGCACCAGCTCACGGGCCTTCAACTGGAAATTCCCGGTCTTGCCTTTCTTGGGGCTGTAGGAATGGGACTTCTGGTGGCCATCGGGGTGGTGCGTTACCAGATGTTCCAGCTGGATTCCCCCCGGGTGTTGTCCACCCTGTTTGATGTGCTGGAAGAAGGCGTGCTCGTGCTGGATCGCGAGGGACGCATCCGGCTGGTTTCACCGTCCCTCAAACGCATGTTTGACCTGCAGGAGGATCTCACCGGGCTTACCTTTTCGGAGGTGTTTCAGTATATTCCACGGAGCTATCCGATTCCCCACGCCCGACTGGTTCTGTGCCGGTTGACCCAGCAGAGCACGGTGGTGCTGGAACATCGCCGCTCTATCCTGCTTGACAGGACCCAGTTCGGGGAGGTGTTATCCTGGATCGCAGCCGAGGACCTTGCAGAAACAGCGCGTCGTATGGCAGACATGCTGGAATCTCTCCGGGAGGAAGCCCGCCTGGATCCACTCACCGGGCTCTACAACCGCCGTCACCTCAAAACCCGGCTCCGGGAGGTGCTGGCGCTGTACCATCGCTATCAGACACCGGCCACCCTCGTGTTGATGGACCTGGACCACTTCAAAGAGGTCAACGATCGTTTCGGGCATCCCACGGGGGATCGGGTTCTTCGGGAAGTGGCAGAGATTCTGAGGAACAACGTTCGAGAAGGAGACGAGGTGTTTCGGTACGGTGGAGATGAATTCGTGATCCTTCTTCCCAACACCCCTGAAACCGGGGGAATTCGTCTGGCAGAACGTTTGCTCACAAAAGTTCAATCCCTTACCCGTACTCTGGAAGGCATCCTTCCTTCCATTCGGCTCTCCGCCTCTTTCGGTGTGGCACAGGTCACCCCTGAAATCACCACACCAGATCAATGGCTGGAGCGGGTGGATCGTCCCCTCTACAGGGCCAAGGGTGCAGGACGAGGGACCATCGTGGTGGCCGGAAACGGCCATTCCTCCAGAAAAACATAAAATAAAAAAACCCGGGCTGCGACCTACTCTCCCACCCCCTCGCGGGGGCAGTACCATCGGCCCTGGCGGGCTTAACTTCCGGGTTCGGAATGGAGCCGGGTGTTTCCCCGCCGGTATGGCAGCCCGGGTGATATTCACCACGAGAAACAAGACTACGTTTGGGTGAGAAGAAAGGCGGTGGAAAGCCTCTCGGCCGATTAGGACGGCTCGGCTCAACGCATTGCTGCGCTTACACCTGCCGCCTATCAACCCGGTGGTCTTCCGGGGGCCTTAGCCTCGCCGAAGCGAGGCGGGGCACCTTATCTTGGGGCGCGCTTCCCGCTTAGATGCTTTCAGCGGTTATCGCCTGGGAACATGGCTACCCTGCTGCACCGCTGGCGCGATGACAGGTGCACCAGAGGTTCCCCCACCCCGGTCCTCTCGTACAAGGGGCAGCCCCCCTCAAGTGCCCTGCGCCCACGGCGGATAGGGACCGACCTGTCTCACGACGGTCTAAACCCAGCTCACGTACCCCTTTAATGGGCGAACAGACCAACCCTTGGGAGCTTCTTCACCCCCAGGATGGGCTGAGCCGACATCGAGGTGCCGAACCGGGCCGTCGATGTGGACTCTCGGGCCCGACTAGCCTGTTATCCCC
>JALUJC010000055.1 GCA_027053375.1 Caldifarciminota bacterium | reverse complement strand
TTCCCGGGTGAACACAAGTTCCAGCAGGGAAAATCCGGCTTTCCGAAAAACCGGGATGTAAGGTTCAATGGGCGTTTCCCAGAGAAATCCTGCAGACAGGGCGATGGAACGGTCAGCCAGCCGGATGCAATGCCTCCATGTAACGGATCACATACTTCCCGATCATATCCAGTTCAAGGTTCACCCGATCTCCGGGCTCCAGCAGGGACAGATTGGTGCGTTCCAGCGTATAGGGGATCAACTGAATTTGAAGGCGCCGGTTCAGCAGTTGGTTGATGGTCAGCGAAACACCGTTCACTGCAATGGAACCCTTTTCAATCACCAGCGCCGGGTGAACCGACTCGGGAAGCTCCACTTCCAGCCATCGACCCTCTTTCTGATCCACCACCGTGCGAACCGTACCCACGCCATCCACGTGACCCAGAACCCAGTGTCCACCCAGTTCGTCTCCCACACGAAGGGGTCGTTCAAGATTGACCACAAGACCCGGAAGGTCCACCTCACCAAACCGTGTGCGCTGGAGTGTTTCCGGCGAAAGAAAGACCAGAAAACATCCCTCCTGAACAGCTTCCACCGTAAGACACGCCCCATCCACCGCCACCGACCCTCCGGGTGCGAGTTCCCCGGAAAAGGACGCCTCAATCCACAAACGTACCCCGGGATTTGCAGGCTTTACCTGCCGAATCACCCCTGTGGTTTCCACAATTCCGGTAAACATGTCTAAGCTGGAGGCTCCGGCATCCCCATGGCCGCACGCACCTGACGCATGGTCTCCTGTGCCAGCGCCCGTGCTTTCCGGGTGCCTTCCCGTAGCCGGTCCCAGACCGTATCCCGTTCCCGCTCCAGGGCAAGACGGCGTTCCCGAAGGGGTGCCATAAAGGCTTCCATCCGTTCCGCCAGCATACCCTTACACACCACACACCCCAGCGCACCGGCCCGACAATCCTCCGCAATGGTCTGCTGTTCTCCCTCCGGTGTCACCATCCGGTGCAGCTGAAAAACCGGACAGATCTCCGGCCGCCCCGGGTCGGTTTTCCGGATCTTTTGTGGATCCGTATACATCCGCCGGATTTTTTTCTCCAGCGTTTCCCGGTCTTCCCCGATCAAAATGGTGTTGCCATAACTTTTGGACATTTTCCGACCGTCTGTCCCGGGAACCTTCGGAAAGTCGGTGAGCAGAGGCTTTGGAATGGGGAAAACGCGGGTTTTGTAGGTACGGTTAAAACGCCGTGCGATTTCCCGGGTCAGCTCCAGGTGGGACAGCTGATCTTCACCCACCGGAACGAATCGGGGACGGTACAGAAGAACATCGGCGGATTGCAACACCGGATAGCCGAGACGACCGTAGCTCACCAGATGCCCATAGGACAGTTCCTCCTCCTCATCCTCCACGGCATCTTTCAGGGTCTGGAGAAAGATCTGTTTGGCCTCGGCCGTCAGAATGGACTGTCGGTCCGGGTGTTCCACCAGATCAGGGTACCGTTGAAGCACATGCTGGACAGCCTCCCGGGTGGCACGATCCAGCTCCCCTTTCCGTGTCCCGCGGAATTCCTCCGTACGCAGGGAGGCCACATGCTCCTTGAGCGTGGGCATCCGGAGCAACCGGGAAAGATGAACCAGCATGGAAAACACCATGTGCAGTTCCACGTGTTCCGGGACCCAGGACTGAACGAACAGCACCGCGCGATCCGGATCCACCCCGGCCGTAAGCCAGTCCATGACAATTTCCTCTATGAGTGTGCGAAATTCCAGGCTCTTTCGGGGATCCTCCGTCAGCGCATGCCAGTCGGCAATGAAGAAATAACAGGCGTAGGTTTCCTGGAGCTTTTTCCAGTTCGCCAGCACTCCCCACAGGTGTCCCAGATGCAGACGTCCCGTGGGGCGGGCGCCGGACAGCACACGAGGCCGTTCTTCCATGCCGGGAATTGTACGTTTGGCATATAGGTCTGTCAAGGGAACAGGGACCCTTCCCTTCACCCTTCCTGACAGGAACGGAAAGCACAAACAGGGCAAATCGCCTACCGCACAATCACAAGCCGACCCCTCCGACGGATGGGACCTTCCAGCCGCCAGAAATACATGCCGGGGACCAGCCAGATGGTTTGCGGCCTTCCGGTAAGTGAGACGCGCCGGACACGACGACCCAGAACATCCATAAAAACAAGCCATCCTCTGGAATGACGCGTGGGGAGCAAACGTACCCCCCCGGGCATCACCTGAAAGAGACGGTCAGGATGCGGGCTTCTTTCTTCTGCCGTTCCTGTGGCAAAGAGCACCTCAAAGATATGCAGTCCATTCCACTCGGTGATCGCCAGCACCTCGTTGCCATTGAATGCCAGATCCTTCACATTGCCGTCAAACACATAGTACCCCGCTTCCTGGGGTGCGGAGGAATCGGACACGTCCAGAGCGCGCAGAGCACCACGGGTCCCCACAAACAGATAGGGTGGTGACAGAATCATGCGGTTCGCATGGGAGGAAAATGAATAGGTGCCCGCGAGGAATGGCCAACCGGTAGAAGGGAAAACGTAAATCTTGAGCAGCGACGAATCGGTATCCAGTGCATAGACCAGTGAGGTATCTTTCGCTTTGACCAGCACCGGTACCGGTGAGTTGGACTTGACGATCACCCAGTCCAGTAGCTGGGGATGGGCTGGATCTGCCACACTCACCCTGAAAATTTTTGTGAACCCACCCACGTAAACCAGGCGCCCCCGGACGGAAACCGACGATGGATGATCTCCAAGGTAAAGAGACTGGATCACCTGCAGGGTGTCAGGATGAGAGATGGCGATCAGAAAAAGACTGTCGGCAAAGGCATCGGCCAGATAAGCCACGGTGTCCTGAATCTCCACGTCGGCAGGCTCCCTGAGGTTGGAAAGGCTGTCCAGCAACACCGGACTTGCAGGATTGCGGATGGAATACACATACAGGGCGTTCTGATCAGGCGTGCCCGCTGGGCCCCATTTGACAAGAGCAAACAACAGTGTATCCTTCACTTCAAGGTCCACCACAGGGGCGGGAAGAGAGACAAAAGAGACCACCACAGGATTTGCAGGATCCAGGATGTCCCAGATTCGGAAACCAGTCCGGTAGCCTCCCACAGCGTAGTGATCATACCGCGCCACACTGTAGGCAAGGTCCGGGGCTCTCACATGGGAGATCATCGGAAAGGATTGTGCGGGCGGTGGGATCTGGGGATTGGCATACCCGATCAACGTGTCCTTTTTGGCGGCAATCATAAACCGTCCCTGGATCAACGGGGTCACCTGGTAGAGGTTACTCCCTGAAGGCTTGATCCGGATCACCTCCTGAGGCTGACCGGGTTGCTGTACATTGAAGAAATGCAGTGTACAGCTCTGGCCTATCCACGCAGTATCCAGGTTGCTGCTGGCCAGGTATCCCTCCGGAGAATAGGCGGGATGGGACCAGCCCGGGCACAGATCTGGAAGGTCCAGAACGTTTTGACGGACCGGATTCAGGGGAGAAGAAACATCAAACACCACGAGAGAATCCCTGCTGTACGCGTACAGCACAGAATCCCCCTTAACCATCCTGCTGATTGAAGCGCTGGCAAGGACCGGGGTCGCGCCAACAATTTGAAGGGAATCCGGACGAGACACGTCCACGATCCACATCATACTCTCTATTTTTGGATTGGTAAAGGTGTCACGCGCAATATAGGCATAGGGACCCACCACACGAAAGCTGGTTCCGCCATACCAGCTCCAGGTAGGGTTTGACAAATTAAGCTTGTCCAGAAATACCGGCGAATCGGCCACCGTTACATCAAAGGTCAGAAAATTTCCGGGTTTCGTCAGCATATACAGCACATTCCCCACCCGCTGCAGCTGCGTTTCGTCCCTGAGGGAGACGCCGGAAGGAATCCCGTTCCCCGCCTGGAGTTTGCGCACCACATAGGGAGAATCTGGACGGGCCACGTTCACCACAAACAAAGCACCGCTGGATCCTCCATGGAAGTCCACTTTCGCGATATACAGGATGGGACCGTTAAAAACCGCATCGCTGTAACCGTTGTAATCCCACTCCTGACGTGGAAGGATGCCCACCAGGATCGGCGGTTTTTGCGGACTTCGGACGTTCATCACCAGCATCATCGGATCGGGATTGGACGTAAACTGCGAGTTGATCACATAAAGAAGCGAATCGCGTACCACAAGGTTGGAAATCCAGTACACATTGTGCCCCGGATTCATCACCCAGAGCTGCACGAAATGCTCCACGCCGGACAGATCATGGAGGCTGAGTCCGGAGGATCGGGAGACCGCATACAGCACATTGCGGTGAATGGCCACGTCCAGAACCCGGTCCCACATTAGCGAATCCAGCGAGAAGGGGGCGAAGGGGCTGGAAACATCCATGGCATAAAACCCGTACACCCCCCCGATAACGAGCAGGGAATCCAGAAGCGCTGCACGGTTGGTAAAGGACTGAAACCAGATTGTGTGGGTCCCCACGTGGGTCACACTGGGCAGGCCGGAAATATCGTAAATCTGAACATTTCCTTCAATGCTGTAAAGCGCGTTGCCGTTGATCACAAGATCCGAGGTATAATGGGTGTGCACCGAATCCGGATTGACAATATACACGGGATTTGCAGGGACAGACACATCCAGCACAATCACACCCCGGCAGTCCATTCCGAGGAAGGCATAGGATCCCCTGACTTTGACTGCCCGTATGGTATAGGGAGGGTTGGTGCAGAGATGGGTGGGGGAGGCGTCGCCCCACGACCCCAGCACCGAGGGACTGGTCACGTTCTGCACATCCAGGATATACAGCGAATCAGTGGTGGCTACGAAAAGGCGAAGGCTGTCCCGAAAGGTGATATCGGTGATGGTATGGGGGAAGGGGTAATGGGCCAGGAGGGTGGGCGCCAGAGAATCCCGAAGGTTCAGGATGAGCAAATCTGAGGAAGCCCCCATATACAGGCGCTGGCTTGCCGGATCATACCGGAGAACACGTATTCCGCCGTAGATCTGGTCATAATGGCTGATCTCCTGTGGGTGTAATGAATCCTGAAGATCCACCACGACCATACGGTGTCCCTTTCCCACATAGGCCAGCTGGCGTGAAGTATCCAGTGCAAGGGCTCGCATGGGACCCTGCTGCCATCCCCCCACATAACGCATGCCCAAAGAGTCCAGCAAAAAGGGGCGCGGGGAAAGAACCCGTCCAGGTGACATCAACAGAAAACCCAGGATCCATCCCATAAGCCAGACCTCCACTCTGCATGGTTTTGAATGTTCCTGTTACCAATATACATGATCTATAGTACTTTACATAGGATATATATCCTACTCAATGAGTGCTATTCGTCCCTTCGGTCCCTTTCGTGCAGATTTGTTAATGAGGCCATGCGCTCGTTTGCGATAAGCAGAGA
>JALUJC010000054.1 GCA_027053375.1 Caldifarciminota bacterium | reverse complement strand
CGAAAGACGGTGATTTTTTACAGTCAGGGGTGGTACAGAGGTGGGTGCATGGGACTAAAAACGCATCCCGAGCGTGGCCTGCAGTTCTGCACGGTATGTGTGAAAAAGAAGATCTTCCTGTAAGAACTAGCGCAACTGACCATCCATCCCGTGGATGGTGGCGCCCAGTCCACATTCCACGCCGTGATACCGGAACTGGGTGGCGCTGCTTTCGTCCCACCCATGAAGACGCAGGGTCACGGGGCCATGGACCGTGATTGCTAAATCCAGACGAACACTCCAGAAGGGCCAGGACAGAGAGGACAGGCGGTTTCTGGCCACCAGGAGAGAAGGCTCAAGGGACACGCTTCCCTGACGGATAAAGGCCAGGCGCAGACCTGCACGTTTCCAGTGAAATGACGTGGTATCACGTCGCACCGAATCCATGGCCAGCACGCCAAGGGTCCCACGTCCACCTGGGAAAGACTGACTTCCTTCCATCCGGATTTCTCCACGCCTGCCCATCCAGGGAAGGGTATCCTGTTGCGCACGGCGTTCCTTCCATCTTCCCATCCAGGCCAGAGCGCGACCCTGCCCCAGGGCCACAAATCCCCGACCTGACGCATTGCCTTCTTCAAACCAGGAAACAGGCGGATTTCCATTTCTGGATCGCGTGTATCCACCGTCCATCCCGAGCCCCCATTGTGCTTCGTGTCCCACCGAGAAGGATCCACCAAAGGTTTCCATCCAGTTGTGCACAAACGATACCCCGGGCGTGGGGGTGTGAAACCCCGATTCCCGGGTGTATACCATTCTTATCTGACCTTCACGAAATCCCCGTACACCCTCCATATGGACACGCTGGAAACGCTCCGGTGATGCGTTCCAGTCTGTCAGGGTGTGGTCCTGATTCCAGTGAAAGGCCAGATTCCAGCCCGCCAACCCACCCTGAAGATCCCCTTCCACCGAAAGCAGATGGGCGTTCTCATAGGTACGGCGGTAGGAAAGGAGTGCTCGGGGGGTCCATCCAGCAAAAGGACGGACCAGAGAGAACGTTGACGTGTGCTGCCATTGCCATTCATTCCATTCCTGTTCCATCTGGAACCTCCACCCCGACCCTGAAAAGTGAACCTTCCCGGTCCACCAGGCATGCACCTGCCCTGAAGAATCTCTCCAGTCATCCACCCCTTCACGCCATTCCAGCGACATCTCCATCCCCCCGCGCTGAAGTGACCCGCGCATACCATGGGTGTTTCGGTTCAGTGCGCTTTCTTTCTCTCCCGTCTGATCTGTGAAAACATCCAGGCCCAGAGACCATGGACCTGTGGTGCGAACGCCTCCCAGATGGGAGGTCTGTGTCCACTGTGCATCATCACGGAGCGCACCCTGATAGTGCAGCATCCATCCGTCCTGACGTGTCTGGAACTGCCCATGGAACCACCCGCCACGGGGAAGATCGCGTGTCAGGGGAGAATGGTATGCGGACCCCACCCAGCCACCCCTGAACCTAAAGCCGGCGGATTCTCCATGCCATGCGCCTTCTCCCCGGACATTGAGGGCTCTGGACACGCGGTCGCTTCCCATGACGGTCAGCTTCCAGGGTTTCTTTTCCAGTCTCCCGAATCCGAGGGACTGCCAGGAACCTGAGGAGTCCACGGCCTGCACCCATCCTCCGCGGACCGCCTGGGACTCCCGGTGCCAGCCCTGGGCAAACGCATACACCCCGACACCATGTCCCCGTACCCGGTAATAGACCTCCAGCATCTCCTCAGGGTACAGCGGCCCCCCACGGAGCACAACCTCACCCAGCAGAGGGGACAGCTCGTAATCACGATGGATCCTGAGGGTTTCCGGTCGGGTGTTTCGCCAGCGAATCACCCGCTCACTTCCGGGAATGACCGGCGCGTGTGCAAGGCGGTAGGGGCCGGTGGTGCCTGTTCCGCGAAGGAACTCCCGGTAGGGAATGGAAGAGGAGAACAGGGTCAGGAATTCTGTTTCCACCTCTCTCCCCTGATACCGGAGATCCATTCCCTGCTGGCGCCCGGGGTCCAGGCCTTCCATGTCCCAGTCTTCTTCTGTGAGATCCCCGAGGGTCACCCGTGCAGGACCGTTTTGCAGCTGGATCCACAGATAAGGCGGATCCCCGGATGGAAAGGTCTCCTGGTACCTGGCCCTCCATCTCAGACGATAGATCCCGCCCTCACCTTCCAGGTGGCTTCGCCGGAACCACTGCTCCCCCGGAAACAACCAGAGTTCCGAAGATCCGGATGTCCATATTCTCGCGTACTGCCACAGCTGTCCCCCCTGCAGGTTCCACCACAGATTCGTGGACGCTCCAGCCTGCGCGATCACCATCCCGAGCAGAATTCCCATCATGGTGATCCTCCCGCTTGGGCACTCACTGCCCAGCGACCTTCCAGATAGGGGTGGGTCTGATAGGCCATCGCGCCGGATATCCACGCCATCGCAACCCAAAGTCCAACAGTACCGTATACCGTGGTCTGGAGCGGCCCCTGTTCCAGCACCACGCCCCCGACAATCTGAAGGGAAGAGAGATCCCACCGGACCGCCAGGGAAAACAGGTTTCTGGCAGGGAAGCGCTGCCAGCCACACGCCCACCATGTGTCCAGCCTGTCCCGGAACCGGGTTTCCACCCCCCACGTACGCCCACCTTCACCCATCCATATCCCCAGATGCCACCGTGGACGGAACACCCGGATCCCCACTTCCCCGTCCTGTTTTTCCTCCGATCCCGTTTGGACATCAACCCGGCGACCCGCGATGGCCATCCAGGGTGAGAGAGCCCAGGTCACCGCCAGCGATAGGCCGGATTCCCGGAACCCGTCCGATCCATCCGGAGAAGGCAAAGGGATTCTGCCCCGGAACCCTCCCAGGGCAAGGGCAAGCGAATGTCTCCACCCCCATCCCATCGCTCCTCCATACCGCATCCAGCCTGTGGGGAGATGCTCCAGGGTTAACCCCAGCGCGGGATGCGCCGGGAGATCCGGCAGGGGTGTAAAAAGGGAAAGCACGGTGGGCTGAACACTCAGGAAAGCCGAAGCCAGAACCATTGCAGGCACAGGTGCCATCATCTCCCTCCCAGCCAGACCCTGCGGTCCATCACCCTGCCCTGGTGCCGGAAACGGAGCAAAACCTGCACCGGACCGTGAAGGGGACGCCCCCGCGCATCCTGAAGGGGAACGGAGATCGTTCCTCCTGGAGGGAAAACCTTCCGGGTCAGACGTTGCAACGGGGTCCCTTCCGGATCAAAAAGAACAACTTCCACATCCATGGGGAAGGGAATGGCATAGCGTATGCGCGCCTGCGCCCCCGGTGACCACCAGGTCTTTTCCGGAAAGGCCCTGACCTGGCGTTCCAGATCTGGGGTTCGCTGGATTTCTCCTGTCAACCACTGCGCCGCGGGAACACGGACGGCGAACAGGCGGGCTTCGGGGGTCAGGGTGCTGTCATTTCGGGTCAGCACCCAGAGCAGGGTATCTCCAGGAAGCACCCGGAGATCCACTCCACCAGCTGTGCTGTCTTCCAGCAGCACCTGTCCCAGCGTGTCCACAAACCAGACACGGCCAGGGGTCAGGATGGTGGGGGCTTTTGCATAGATCCACTGGACGTCCTTGATGCCCCACCAGCCCATCTTCGTGGCACGAAAGCGGTGAGGCAGGGGCAGGGTGTCGGGGATCTGGCGTGTGATGTTTCCTGCAAACCACACCCAGGCCCGTTGCCGGCCACCCGTGTCCGAAACCTCTGCATGCATCCGGAGACCGCCTGTCTCCTTCCACACACCCCCGGGCTGTGCGAAAAGGTTGACCGGAACCGGAAAGGTGTCCCGGGTGCCGCCAGAGATCGGCTGCAGCAGCAGCGTGTGCTGGACCGTATCCATGCCCAGCACCACGGGGTCACCCTGAACCGGGAGAACCACAGACTGATAGGGAAAGGGGACCGGGAGGTACTGCACACCTGAGAGAAGGGCGTCCGTGCGCAGGACCCATCGGCCTGCTGAGAACACCTGGTCTTTTGCCACGAACACCCAGAGACTTCCCGAGGGCACGCGGACAAGATCCATGGGGTACGGAAAGGAACTGTCGGGCGGGAAGGTGATCTGCAGGGTGTCCCGGGGGATGTCCAGATAGTGCACAATGCGGTATTTCCATGTTCCCAGTCGTTCCAGCACATACAGTTCCCGGATTGCGCCCCCGGTTTCAATAGTAAAACAGCCGCTGTCCGGTGGAAACACGGTGATGCGGGTGCAGGTGGTCAGCGGGAGTTCCAGCACGCGCTGAAACACGGGGATTCCAGGACGCAGGAGAAGCGTATCCCGGTTCCCGAGGCTGTCCTCCGCCCGCACGCGCAGTGTATACCACCCCGGCAGAAAGGTTCGGGCATCCCAGATGGCCAGCGTATCATAGGCGCCGCGGGGAAGTTCGGTCCGGAATCCGAGCCAGGTCCAGGAAGGCACCGGGGATGATGCGGATGCAACCTCCACCTCTATCCTGGCGAAGAAAGGATCTCCCCAGGTCCCCAGGATGGCGACACGCCGGTTAACCCGACCTCCATCATAGGGAGAATACACGCGGACCACGGGTGGTGTAAGATCCACGCCTACCCGCAGGGTTTCCACCCGTGAACGGTTGTGAAGACGATCCAGGGCATAAACGTACAGAAGATGTATGCCGGATGTCCATGGAACACCCAGGGTCTCCGGCGCGGGGAGCCAGGGTCCCTGATCCCAGCGGGTGTAGCGTATCACGGGTCCGGTTTTCACACCCTGAACCGGGGGATCGCTGGCCTGGATCACCAGGCGGGTATGGGGTCCGGTCCAGACCGTATCCATGTGACGCAGGAAGGGACCGATCACCTGAAGGGAAAGGCTGGGAGGAACCGTGTCCACAAGAACGGTTTTGCGAAGTGTATCGCACCAGAAAAGGGAATCGCACGACCACACCGTAAGTTCGTGCAGACCGTGGGACGGCGCCGGGAGAGACAGGGTGGAGTCTCCAGAATATCCCGTGGCGGAATCCAGTTCCGCGTGAAGGAACTGCACCCCTGCACGTCGATCGTGGCTGGACAGGTATACCCTGTGCCCGGCCGCAAGCCAGAGGGTATCCTGCGTAATGAAGCCAGGGGTGTCCACCGCAAGATCCATCCTGGGTGGGCGGTGATCCGTCACCAGAAGGGTTTCCCTGAGGGGTTCCCGGTTTCCGGCAGAATCTGTTGCGAAAAACACCAGTGAACGGGGTTCCGGCAGGGTGGGGGCAGGCACCGGGTTCACATAGGATTGCCAGAGGGTGTCGCCGCGTACAGGGAAGGCATAGCGAATTCTCTGGACCCCACTTCCTGAATCCTCGGCCACGAGAATCAGAGGTTCATCCGGACGGATCACCAGCGGGGTCTGACCGGCATGCGGTCCCTGAATCTGAAGACGGGTGCGGGGTGGGAG
>JALUJC010000053.1 GCA_027053375.1 Caldifarciminota bacterium | reverse complement strand
CTTCATCAGGCTGCGGATCGCCCTCAGGAAGCAACCCTGCTGCTTGATGAGGAAGAAACCGAGGTCCCCGTGGAGCTGCTCCAGAAAGGCGATCGGGTCATCCTGCGTCCGGGAAGCCAGATCCCCACCGACGGAAGGGTGGTGGAAGGGGAGGGACACGTGGATGAGTCCACACTGACCGGAGAATCCATGCCCGTCCACAAAAAACCAGGGGACCGGGTGTTTGCAGGCGCACTTCTCCAGGATGGTTCGTTGATCTATGAAGTGAGCCGTGGGGTTGCCACCTCCACGTTAAGCAGAACGCTGGAGTTGATCCAGTCAGCAAGGGAGCGGAAAGCACGCAGTCAGCATCTGGCTGACGTGATCGGGGAAAAATACACCTACACCGTGGTGGTGGGCTCGGTGGCGGTCTATCTGTTCTTCCGGTATGTGCAGCTTTTCCCCCACAGCGAAGCTTTCTACAGATCCATGGTCTTCCTCGTGGTGGCTTCACCCTGTGCTGTGGTGCTTTCCACCCCTGCCGCCCTGCTCTCCGCCATTGCCCATGCTGCACGGAAAGGGATTCTGTTCAAGGGTGGGGCATATGTGGAAGAACTGGGCCAGACACGGGTCCTGGCCTTTGATAAAACAGGGACCCTGACGCGTGGAGTGCTCCATGTACGCCAGATTGTTCCCCTGAACGGCTCCCATGCGGAAGAAGTCCTCCGGCTTGCTGCTTCACTGGAGTCCCGATCCGAACATCCTTTTGGACAGGCCATCGTCCAGGAAGCCCGAAACCGCGGCATTGCTTTTCCTCAACCGGAAAAGTTTCGGTATGAAATCGGGCGTGGCGTCCGGGGGTTGGTGGAAGGCGTGGAAGTCCGTGTGGGGCGGCCAGATCCAGACCTTCTCTCACATCCGGAGATCCAGCCCCTTCTGCATGGAGGTCTGACGGCGGTGGCTGTCTGGAAGGCTTCCCGGCCCGTGGGGCTTGTGGTGATGGAGGATGAGCCCCGTCCAGAAGCACCCGCCATCCTCCGACGCTTGAAAGAACTCGGAATCCGGGAAATTCACATGCTAACCGGAGACCGTAAACCCGTGGCTGAACGGGTGGCACGGGAACTGGGAGTGGATGTGGTGCACGCCGAACTCCACCCGGAAGAAAAGGTGAACGTGGTTCGTAAACTGCAGGAGACGCACCACCATGTGGCGATGGTGGGGGACGGGGTGAATGACGCACCGGTTCTGGCCACAGCCAACGTAGGGATCGCCATGGGAGGGGCATCCACCGAGGTGGCGCTGGAAACGGCCGATGTGGTGTTGATGAAGGAAGGGCTGGAATTCCTTCCCTATGCCATAGCGCTGAGCAAGAAAGCCCGAAAGGTGGTATTGCAGAATTTCGTGATCGCGCTGAGTGTCATCGCAGGGATGGTGGCCCTGAACTTTTTCGTCCATATTCCGCTCACGCTGGGTGTCCTGAGCCATGAAGGAAGCACGGTGGTGGTGATCCTGAATGGACTGCGTCTTCTTGTACCCCTGGATCAGAAGGGCTGATCCAGGTTGGGTTGAAAGCCCACTTTCCGGAGCAACTCCACCACGTGGGGGATGGGAAGTCCAATGATGTTGTAAAAATTGCCTTCGATGGACTCCACGAACAGTCCTGCAACCCCCTGGAAGGCATATCCCCCCGCCTTGTCCAGAGGATCATCCAGCGCCAGTATCCATTCCATCTCCTGGTGGGTCAGTTTCTTGAAACGAACTTTGGTTTTCACCAGCACCTGAAAGCGTTTTCCTGAGGCACGATCATACACCACCAGCCCCGTGAAAACCCAGTGACTCACCCCCGAGAGGGTGCGCAACCAACGGCGCGCTTCCTCCATGTCCCGGGGCTTCCCGAGGATTTTGCCTTCCTGCCAGACCACCGTGTCTGCCGCAAGAAACACCCCCTGAGGATCCTGGACTTCCCCGAGCACGCTCTCAAGTTTCCGCCATGCGGTGGAAAGCACATACTCGGGCAGCACTTCTTCAACACGGGGTTCTTTCCAGCGGGGAGGAACCACCTGGAAAGTGTACCCTAGACGCTGCATCAACATGTGCCTCCGGGGAGAACGACTCACCAGGTAAAGGGTCCGACGAGAGGTCATGGACGAACACGCCGGGCAAGCGCCCTCCGGCGATCCAGATCGTTCTGAAGAATACGTGCTGCACGTTTGAGGGCCTGCGCAGGGGACAGAACCCCACGCAAAGCGGGTTCCAGTCCCTCCGTGGAGAGGTACCGCCGTCCGGTGAACCACACGGCCCTTCGGGGTTCGGTCACCGCATAGTCCACCTGAAGGATGGCTTCTTTCATCCCCGGGACCTCCTCAAAAAAGGAAGCCAGTTCCGGAGCATCCAGAACGGAACGCCGCAGGGGAAGGTACCCCGTCCCTCTGACCCATTGAGCCTGGACATCCCGCCGGAGGAAGAAACGCAGAAAACGATGCACAATGGCACGTTCTTCCGGGGCCCCCCCCTGAAACATCGCCAGATTGGTGCCCGCCATCACGATCACCCTCCGGCCGCTCACAGGAAGGGGCGCCACCCCCAGATGAAAGGTGAGTTTATCCTTCAGAAACTGATAGGAAACGATGGTTCCGAACACCATGCCCACCTTCCCAAGTGCAAAATCGTCCTGGTGCCGATAGCCCGATGCAAGATAGGCCACATGGTCCTTATGGATCAGGTCCACAAGAAACTGCAGCGCCTTTACACCTGGAGAGTCGGCCACTGCGACGCGGTCGCCTTCATAAATGTGGCCGCCGTTCTGGTACAGCAGAATGGTGAACAACCAGACATCCACAGGGAAAGCCGTCCCATACCGCTCAGGAATGCCATCCCCGTTCTCATCAACCGTGAGCGTGCGGGCCACCGCACGGAAATCCTCCCAGGTGGCCGGCGGAGAAAGCCCCAGGGAATCAAAGAGATCTCTGTTATAATACAGTACCGGAACACTCTTGTTAAATGGGAAGGTAACCAGGGTGTCTCCCCAGCGGTTGGCTTCAAGGAACACCGGAAAGATGTCCTGGAGCACAGAATCCGGAAGAAAATCCTCGCCGATGGGATCCAGTTTTCCGGCCTCTCTCAGTTCCCCCACCCAGGACTCATACACCTGCGCGAGACGGGGTGGCTGACCGGCTGAAACCGCTGCCATCAGTTTCTGGGAGAGGGTGGCGTAATTCCCCATCAGGACATCCCGGATGGGGATGGGTGGGTGTTCTTCCTGGTTAAATTGCGCAATGATACCTCGCAGGGTCTCGCCCAGAGGCCCTCCAAGGGCATGCCACAGCGGGATCTCCCGCCCGGCAGGACGCGCCCCACATCCCGGGAGAAGCAGAAGGATCCCGATACTGCTCACCCACTGCCAGAATCCCGATGGTTTGCGCATGGTCCCTGATCTCAGAACTTCCGCATGTACGTGATCTGAAACCGCCGGTTGTTGTTCTCCCCATAGGCATAGATGCGGGAATCATCGGCGATGTCAAACTTGAAATTCTTGAGTTTCACACCACCGCCATAGGTGATCCCCCTTCGCACACCGGTCACATCCTCGAAGTAGCCAACCCGGAGAGAAGCAAAGTCAAAATAGGTCAGATCCAGTCCCACGCTCCGCCAGGTGTCATCCCATACCGTATCAATGCCATACTGACGGAGGTCATTGGTGATTCCCACAATCACCTTGTGTAGATCCGCTGCCAGGGTGATATCGTAGTATTCATCCTTCCAGAGTTTATAGGCGGCCCCTACCCGCAGGGTCCAGGGCAGGGGATCGCCTTCTCCGATGGAGGTGTACTTGAGATCAAATCCCAGATTGGACAGCGTCGCCGAGAGCCTCAACCAGGGAAAGGCCTGATAAAGCATACCCACATCAAAGGCAAAGGAAGACGCTGAACCACCGTTTACGTTGTTCTGCTGCAGAATGGCACGCAGCACATCCACGGGCGCCAGAAAGGAATAGATAAATTTCCCGGTCACCCCGACCCCGAGCGTCGGGGTCACTGGAAAGGCATAGGTCAGGTTCACCGCCACATCAAAGGGACGCCAGATGGCGTTGAACTCCCGATAGTCGATCTCTCCAAGATTGAGGTAGATCAGGTGAACCCCCGCCACGCCCATGTTGTTCTGCAGGGGATAGACCAGCCCGAGAAAATCATAGGACATATCCGGGGCGAGATTGGGCAGCCATCTGGCGTGGATCAGGGATGTCTCCAGATGATCAAAAAATGCAATGGAACCCGGGTTATAGTAAGCGGCCGTCGCATCATCCGCCACGGCACTGAAAGCACCGCCCATGGCGGTGGCCTTTGCACCCGGGAAGATCAAAAGAAACACACCTCCCGCCTGGAAGGAATCCGCGTACATCCCACCCGCAAGGAGCAGCACCCACCATCCCTTCCATCCGTTTTTGCAACACTTCATTCTGTCCTCCTACCCCACAGACACCATGGCCTGAAGGGCTTTCAGGGCTTTTGTTCGTATGTTTTCCGGGACATCAATTTCATACACCTCCTCCCGGAGACTGGTGAGGAGGTTCTCCAGGGTAATCTTCTTCATATACGGGCAGATGGCTTCCTCATCCACAGGGACAAACTCCCGATCGGGTGCAGCCTTCCGAAGAGGATGAAGAATCCCTACTTCGGTGGCCACCAGGAACCGCTTTGCACGGGTCTCCCTGGCTTTCCGAATCATGCCCGAGGTGGACAGGATATGGACATGCTCACCCAGATCACCATTTTCCGCATAATACAGACAGGAGGTGGAACAACCACATTCCGGATGGACCAGCAGCTCTGCGTCCGGGTAGCGCGTTTGCATCTGACGGATGCGGTGATATCCGAGTCGTGCATGGACATGGCATTCCCCGGGCCAGATATGCATCTTCCTTCCTGTTTTCCGGGCCACATAGGCACCCAGAAACATATCCGGAAGGAACAGGATCTCCCGGTCTTCCGGAATGGACCGGACAAGCTCCACGGCGTTGCTGGATGTCACACAGATATCACATTCCGCCTTGATTTCTGCGGAAGTGTTCACATATCCCACCACCACCGCGTCGGGGTGTTCTGCTTTCCACGCGCGGAGATCCTCCAGCGAAATGCTGTCCACAAGAGAACACCCTGCATCAAGTGACGGGATCAGTACCTTTTTTTCAGGATTCAGGATCTTGGCGGTCTCCGCCATAAAAACGACCCCACAGAACACAATGATGTCCGCATCCGTTTCCTGCGCTCGACGGGCGAGGCCCAGGGAATCCCCCACAAAGTCTGCCAGATCCTGAATTTCAGGAATCTGGTAGTTGTGCGCAAGGATCAACGCATTCTTCTCTTTCTTCAAACGCAGGATTTCTTCCTGTATAGCCTGCACTTTCTTCCCTTCGTTCATCGTTTACACCTGCTCCTTCCTGAACCAGAGGTCTTCAACGACGCAACGGTGTGTGTTCATAGTGTATGGTCGAGGGGTGGGATCATCAATCCCGCCCCCTCTTTTTCTTAACACCTTGATCCAACCGTTCCAGAAGGTTCCATCTCCTGGAACATCACCACAATGGATACCATCTACTGCCGTGCCTCCTGTAGATACTTGACAGAACGGGGTTTCTCTTCTAAAATACACTTGGTCCAGGGAAGAGGTCGGGCGACCGCTCCCACGGAACGGTGGGGGAGGAAAGTCCGAGCTCCGTAGGGCAGGGTGCTGGGTAACCCCCAGGAGGCCCGGGCCAGATCCCGGGTCGACGGCAGGGCCACAGAAACAAGACCGCCCGTACAGGGTAAGGGTGAAAGGGTGGGGTAAGAGCCCACCGGCTCCACCGTGAGGTGGGGTGAGGGGGTGAGAGGCCCCCGGCTCTCGCTGTTGCGAGGGCTCTGGTCACCGCCCGCCCGGAGCAAGGCCAAACAGGGGGAACGGGTGGCCCGCCCAGTCCCCCGGGTAGGCCGCTCGATCCCGGAGGGTCAACTTCCGGGACAGAGAAATGGTCGCCGCAAACAGAACTCGGCTTACGAACCTCTTCCCTGGCGTTCTGGTGGTGTACAGCACATGGAAAAAGGTGGTCAATGAAGCATACGAAGGAGCATGAACGAATGGAAGCGTTTTTTCGACGGGAGATTGGTGCGCATCCGCTGCTTATTCCACTCCTGATGGAGAAGGGGTTGACGTCTCCAGAACTTGTCCGGGCTGCACTTCACCCCGACCTGGAACATCTGGTGGATCCGGAATCCATCCCCAACCTGAAACCCGCTGTTGAAACAATTCTTCGAACCGTCAAACGCCGGGAAGGAATCTGGATCTGGGGGCATGAAGATGCCGATGGTTTCACCTCCACAGCGGTGTTGTTGCGCACACTCCGTTTCCTTGGACACCCGGAGGACCGCCTGGGATATTACATTCCGTCCAAACGAGAAGAAGGGCATGGCCTGACCGTAGACGGTATCCGTAAAGCCCGGGATGCAGGGATCCGTTTGATTGTAACCGTGGACTCTGGTGGAAGCAGTACGGAGGAAGTGGTGTTTGCACGGGAAATCGGCGTGGAGGTGATCATTACCGATCATCACGAAATCCCCTCAAAACTCCCGGATACCCTGGTGGTTAACCCCAAACTGGGGGGGAACAATTTTCCCTACCTTGCAGGCGTGGGCGTGGCCTTCAAAGTGGCCTGGCTGCTCCTCCGCTACGCCCGTCAGTTCACCATCCAGGACATTGCGGAAACACTGCCTGAACTTTTTGTGTACACTGCCGTGGGAACGGTGGCAGACCGGGTCCCTCTGGTCTCTGAAAACCGCATCCTGGTTGATACCGGGGCAGATCTTTTACAGTCCCGAAGTTTTCCTTTCACCCGTGCTTACCAGCGGCTTCGCGGACATCCCGTAGAACTCTATCCTTTCATTTCCCTGATTTCTGCAGGATACGCCGATCAGGGTCGCTCCCCTGCTGTGGAGGTGCTGATCACCGGGGACGACGACACCGCCGAACGCAATCTTCAGATCCTTATGGAACGCAACCAGGAATGGACCCGGGAGTCCCAGCAACAGCTGGAAGAAGCCCTGAAACGCCTTGGAAGGGTACGTCGGTACGTATATGTGGATCTTCCTGAAGCACAGCCGCAATATCTGGGATATATCGCTTCCCGGATCAAAGACCATTTCCAGCTCCCCACCATCGTGACCGGTCGTCGGGGGAATGGGATCGTGATTGGTGAGGTGCGGTACCCTTACGGCGAAAATTCCCTGATTTTGCTCAACGCCCTCTCCCACCTCTTCCTGGACTATGGTGGCCATCGTCTCGCATCGGGATTCAGCCTTCAGGCACGGGATCTACCGGAATTCCTGGAAGAACTGGAATCCTTCTTTAAACAGACGGAGATCTCTCCCGATGCACACGTGGATCTGGAAGTGAAACACGTGGATCCCTCTTTCGTGCTGGACCTGTATCGCTGGGGAAAAACCGGTGTGGAACTCCGGGTGCTCTTCCGGGACATTTCCATCCAGGATCTCCTGGCGCTGAACCACCGTGGTGTGGAGTTTCTGGACCCGGAAGGACTGCTCTCCCTCTACCCGCCAGCCACACGGGTGGATGTGATCCTGGCAAGTGCACCCGAGGGGTTGCGCGTGTACCGGCTTCAACCCCTTCAGGAAACAAACAAGGAGGTCTTTCGTGGTCATTCGGGACGAAGCACGGAGGTTTGAGGAGATCCTCCGTAAAATTGAAGCGGTGGTCCGCGAAAAAGGCCGGATGGAACTGGAAGAAATGGACCTTACCCCCCCGCAGGTTGAGGTTCTTTCGCGCCTTTACTTCCACGGATCCACCACACAGACCAGTCTGGCACAGGAGCTTTACCTTGCCAAAAGCACCATCTCCGGTATCCTGGACCGTCTGGAAAAACGCAACATGGTTCGTCGTACAAGAAAGGATGAGGATCGTCGGACCGCCGTGGTGAAGCTTACCCCGAAAGGGGAATTGATCATTCAACGAATTCTCGAAAAGCGTGCCGCCTATCTTCATGAACTCCTGGATCCCCTGCCCACCGATGAACTACGGAAATTCATGAACATTCTGGAAGAAATTGTGAAGAAAGTCCCGGACGCCCCACAGCACATCTGACGGATGCTGCGCTCCCTGCTCCGCTTTTCCCTGGGTACGGCGCTCAGCCGGATCACCGGTTTTCTCCGGGAAATCGGTCTCGCCTATTTTCTGGGTGCAACCCCGTGGGCTGATGCCTTCTATGTGGCCTTTCGCATTCCCAATCTCTTCCGGGATCTCCTTGCAGAAAACGCGGTCCAGACGGCCTTTGTCCCCCTGATCGTTCAGCGCATGCACCGGGGTGAACCCCTCCGTCCCTTTGTCCGCAGGGTTTTTTTTTCCTCGGAGGTCTGAGCACCGGTATTGCCTTTCTGGTGCTCCTCTTCCCCACCATCTGGGTCAACCTGCTGGCCTGGGGATATCATCAGCAGCCTGAATGGATCCAGCGCACCGCCTTTTACGCACGGACATCCATCTGGTTTCTGCCCCTGATCAGCTTCACCTCTCTGACCGCTGGCTGGCTCTATGCACGACGCCATTTTTTCCTGCCTGCGGTATCCCCTTCGCTGGTCAACCTCAGCATGCTGGCCGTGCTCGGGTATGCTTTCTGGCGGCATCCTTCCATGGAACAGCTCCTTTTCCTTCTGGTTCTTTCCCTGATCGCCGGGGGCCTTCTCCAGCTCCTGATTCATCTGTTCTCTCTGCTCCGTCTTCCACCACCGTCCCCTTCTCCGTCCACAGGTACCGATCCTTCCGGGGAAAAGGATTTTCGGGCGTTCCGGAAACTTCTGATTCCCGTGGTGTTTTCCACCGGGTTTAACCGTCTCACCCTTTTCCTTTCCAGCAGCGTCGCCTCCATGCTTCAACCCGGACTGATTTCCGTTTTGTACTTCGCTTACAGGATCTTCCACCTCCCCCAGGGTCTGCTGAGTGTGGGAATTGCCACCGTATCTCTCCCGGACATCTCAGAACACACAGGCAGTGGAGAGGCGCGGACCCTGGTTCAGACCCTCACCCATGCCTCTCTTCTTTCCCTGCTTGTGCTCTGGCCCACCACGTTGCTGATGATGCATTACGCATTGCCTCTGGTACGCCTCTTTTATTTCCGTGGGGCATTTTCTGAACGCGCGCTCCACCAGACCGCCCTGGTGCTTTTGCTCTATCTTCCAGCTGTTCCCCTGCTGGGACTCTCGCGTATTCTTCTCAATGCGTACTTTTCGCGAAAAGAAATCCGTACACCCATCCTTGCATGGGGCGCTGCCACGGTTATTCAGGCCGCATCCATTCTCTATGCGTTGCGCGCGGGGTTTTTCTGGATTCCGCTGGCGACTTCTCTGGGTGTGTTCACCCAGTTGATTTTTCTGTGGTCCAGGTTTCCCGTTTCTTTGATTGAGGCCTCCCCCGTAAACATCCTTCGGATTCTCGGAATTCCGGCCGCAGGGATCCTGGCATGGCGTCTGCTGGTCCCTCTACCAGAGGACACATGGACACTCCTTCTCCAGCTGTCTTTCTGGGGACTGGCCGGGGTCCTGTGGCTCCGGAGGGGAAAACGGTGGCTTACCCCCAACCCAGTTTCTGACGGAGAACGCTGAAAAAGCCGGGGGCCCCCGGCAGCATCACAAACCTCGCCGCATCGGGAACACCCCGAACGCGTACGGTCACTTCTTCCGGTAGAACGGCGTTTACAGCGCCATCACAGGAGAGAAGAATCTCCCCCTCACGACTTTTCGCGGTGATCTCCAGAGACAGCGCCATAGGCAGAACCACCGGGCGAGCCGAAAGCGTGTGTGCCGCAAGGGGTGTCAGGAGGAGTACATCCAGCGTGGGATACACCACGGGTCCCCCCACCGAGAGATTGTAGGCGGTGGACCCGGTGGGGGATGACACGATCAGCCCGTCCGCCCGAAAGGAAAGCACCCGTTCACCCTCCGCCGACACGGATACACGGATCAGCCGGTTCGCGTGAACGCTTTTGAGCACTACATCGTTGAGGGCACGAAAGACCCCCTGTGTACTTTCCACCTCCAGCATGCTCCTGGACTCAAGCCTGTATGTGCCATCACGCAACGCCCGGAGCAGCGTCTCCAGCTGGGAAGAGGCATAGATCGTCAGAAACCCCAGTCCACCCAGATTGATACCGGCAACCGGTTTCCCATTCGCCACACGGGCCGCCTGGAGGAGGGTTCCGTCTCCGCCGAGCACCAGCAGGGCATCCACTTCACGTGCGAGCTGTTCCACAGGGATCGCCCGCACAGGGAGATCCGGAAGGGTCAGCCGCGTATCAACGCATACCGACCCTTCCGGGAAAAATTCAAGGATACGCCGTATGTGCTCCCGAACCTCCTCAGGACGCTCGGGATTCCCGAGAATCCCCAGACTCAGGATTCGGCGTGACGACGGCTGGATTTGTACCTCTCCCATTCGGCCACAAGCGCCACCACGATAAAGATGGAGGAATAGGTCCCCACCACCACACCGATGGTCAATGCCAGTGAGAAGTTATAGGTCACCGGACTGCCGAGGAAAAGAAGTGCCAGCAACACGAAAAGGGTGGTTCCGCTGGTAATCACCGTACGCGAAAGGGTTTCATTGACTGCACGGTTGAGCAGATCCACATATTGTGGAAAGGGAAGTTTCTTACGCTGACGCTGCAGGTGCTCCCGCACACGGTCCGACACCACAATGGAGTCGTTGATGGAATACCCCACGATGGTCAGAAAAGCAGCAATAATGGGAATGGTAATCTCTTTCCCCAGCAGGCTGAAGATACCCAGCGTAATGAACACGTCGTGGAAAAGGGCAGCCACTGCACCCACACCGAACACAAAATTAAACCGGTACCAGATGTAGACAAGCATCAGGATCAGACTGATGGTCACAGCCCAGAAGGCTTTGCTGCGCAGTTCCTTACCCACACGCGGACCCACCGCCTCCACACGATCCACGCGGATTTCCGTACCCAGCGCCTCGGCAAGGGATTTTTCAAAGGCCTGCTCGTGTTCAATCTGGGTTTTCAGACGAATCAGGTACTCACTGGCTTCCCCAAAATTCTGAACTTCTGGAGAGGCATCCGGGAACAGCTTTTCAATGGCCGCACGTACGTGGGCAATCTCCGTTTCCGCATGCACCTGGACCAGCGTTCCTCCGGTAAAATCAATGCCATACTTCAATCCCTTCACCGTGATGGCGCCCACCCCAAGCAGAATCAGTGCGCCAGAGAGGGCCATTGCCCAGTACCGTTTCCCAAGAAAATCAAAATTCGGGTTTTCAAAAAACTGTCGCATCGGTGTCCTCCCTCAAATGCTGAACTGTTTGTTCCCCGGTCGACCCAGCCACCAGTCAAACACAATCCGGGTCAGATAGATGGCGGTGAAGAAACTGGCCACAATCCCGATGGAGAGCGTGGTGGCAAATCCGCGGATTGGCCCCGTACCGAAACGGAGCAGCACCACGGCAGCGATCAGGGTGGTGATATTAGCGTCCAGGATGGTGATGAACGCGCGCTTGTACCCCGTCTCCAGCGCTGTATAGAAGGACTTGCCAGCACGGATTTCCTCCCGGATGCGCTCAAAGATCAGCACATTGGCATCCACAGCCATTCCCACCGTCAGGATCAACCCTGCGATGCCGGGTAGCGTGAGGGTGGCGTGGAAAGCGGCCAGGACGGCAAGAATCAGGATCATGTTGGCCAGAAGGGCAATGTCCGCCACCACACCGGCAAAGCGATAGTAAACCATCATGAAGAGCACCACCACGAGAAATCCAACCACCAGCGCCTTCATGCCCCGCTGGATGGAATCCTTTCCGAGCAGAGGTCCCACGGAACGTTCTTCCAGAATCCGCAGGGGCGCGGGAAGGGCACCGGCACGAAGAATCACCGCCAGATCCCGTGCGTCATCCAGCGTTCCAATGCCTTCAATACGGGCAGATCCTCCACGGATTGCTTCCCGGATCACAGGAGCCGACTGGACCACACCATCCAGCACAATGGCCAGCCGTTTGCCCACATTCTGTTCGGTGATGCGCTCAAAGCGTGCTGCGCCTCGCGGAGAGAACTCCAGAATCACCACGGGCTGGTTGGCTGCCGTGGGATCCTGGGGCGAACCAATGGTATGGTAGGCGTTGCTCACTTCTTTTCCGGTGAGTTCAGCCTTTTTGTGGACAAGGAACACCCTGCGGTATTTCACCCCCTGAATCTCAAACTGTTTCCCCATCAGAAATTCGTATCCTGCAGGAACCGCTCTTGCAACCTCCGGGTCCTTTAAAATCTTTTCCCACAAAGGCTGGAGGTCCACCGGCAAAATCAGATCGCTTCCGTACTGCTTGAGGATGGAGCGAAGGGGATGGTCCGTGGGCACCTCATCCCCAAGAAAAGTGCTGTCTTTGCGCAGCTTCTCCGTGAGCACCGAGTCCATGCGGAGAATGGCCTGCTGCTGAACCTGCGGATCCGCAAGTATGCGGAATTCCAGGAAGGCCGTCTTTCCAATCAGGGTTCGTGCGCGTTCCCGGTCCATCACACCCGGCAACTGGACCAGGATCCGGTTCTCCCCCACCTTCTGGATGGAGGGTTCAAACACCCCCCACTGGTCCACACGGTTCCGGATAATCTGAATCGCCCGATCCACCGCCCCGGATACTTCCTCTGGTTTCAGCTTCGAACGATCCACCTCCAGTAGCAGATACATTCCACCCCGAAGGTCCAGTCCCAGGTTCAGAGATCGTTTCTGCAGGGACTCTCGCTGTGAGGGGGGAAGCGACTTCAGTTCTTCCGGGGACATCTGGAAGAGCTGAAAACTGGGCCAGAGCGTCCAGAGAGCCGCCAGAAGCACAATCAGCGCAAAAATCGCCCGTACCCTTAAGGATTTCAAGGTGCCCTCCTTGGTTTCATCCAAACGGTTTCGGGATTATACGCCTCGCAGGATAGACCATCAATGGATCACCGGGAAACAGAAAGCTGGACACGGAAGGGATTGAAGTCCGTGTCCACGTCGTAATAATCCTCCTGCTCCACCCGCTTCAGTGTGTTGACGATCAGATAGGTGAGGGGCGTGAACAGCACTTCAATGCCCACCTTGAAAATATAATTGGTTACCGTGAGCGACCAGAAGAGCGACCAGGGGAACACACCCATGGCGGTGGAAACCAGGACGAACACCAGGGTGTCCACCCCTTCTCCCACCAGTGTGCTTCCGATGGTTCGTGTCCACAACCAGCGTCCCCGGGTCAGGATTTTCATCTTGGCAAGCACGAATGAGTTAGAAAACTCTCCGGCCCAGTATCCGAGCAGGCTTCCCAGCACAATTCCACCGGTAATCATCCCGCCAAGTACGGCCCTGAATGCCTGATCCCCCACCGTCTGTTCCCAGGTCGCCTCACCGGGAAGATGGGCCAGGAGATAAAAAGTCAGAGAGGTCAGCACCAGGCAGAAAAAGCCTGTCCAGATCACCGAGCGCGACCGTTTGTAACCATACACCTCGGTTAAAATGTCCCCAAAAATATAGGAAAGAGGAAACAGCAGGGTTCCTCCATCAAACGCAAGCGGGAGTCCAAACAGGGAGATCCGCCAGTCCACAATTTTTGCAGAGGAGGCGATGTTGCTGACAATCAGCACCGTGACAAACACGGCTGTGACAAAATTGAGGTACCGGTAGCTACGCTCCATCATCCTCTTTCCCTCCCTTTTATCACATCAGACCCTCATGATCCACACGTACGCAGTTCTTCCCTTCATGTTTGGCACGATAGAGGGCACGGTCCGCACGGGATACCCAGTGATCCACCCCTTCTCCTGAATGGTAAGCAGCAACACCAAAACTCGCTGTCAACCGGGGAAAATGGGACCATTCACGGGATGCAAGCAACTCACGAAATCGTTCGGCGAGCGCAAGCGCCTCCTCAAGGGTTCTGGGTAACAGGACCAGGAATTCTTCTCCACCCCAGCGTATCAACACAGCGTCCCCGGGCAGCGCTTTTTGAAAAAGATGAACCACCTCCCGCAGCACATGATCGCCCACACCATGCCCGTAGGTGTCGTTGATGCGCTTAAAATCATCCAGATCAAACATAATGACGGAGAGTGGGTGTCCCTCTTTTGCCGCACGCTCAAGGAGCGGGGCAACAAGATGATCAAATGCCAGCCGATTTACAGCACCGGTGAGGGGATCGGTGTGTGCAAGATGCGACCACGCCTCCCTGTACCACCGGAGGATGGTGACCAGCATCGCCAGCGCGATGGTGGTGATCCAGTAACTCAGCAGGGACTCCTGGAAGTGGAAAAGCGTCACCCCACGGAAGAGATAGCGATAGGCGGTGGTTCCATAATAAAGCATGCCAAATGCTATGCTGAATAGAATGCCCCCTTCTCTCAACCCCAGGAACGCCACCGGCGGCACCGTGAGCACCCAGAAGAGAGAGGAGATATCCCCGGGGAGTTCGTCCCAGATGGCCATGTAATACACCAGCGCAAGACCGGAGACCACAAGGACACGAAAAACGTGCTCGTACCGATCGATACGGAAGAGAATCATCAGCGGGAGGGTGAGGGAGGGAAGCATCATGGCATACTCCACCGCCCACAACCAGGAGGACCCTTCTCTCAGATCCTGTGTGCCGTAATATAAAAGAAGGATGGCCGCAACCAGAGACATGCCTGAGATAAGACGGGTTTCCAGAACACGTGCGCGATGGAGAACATCCCCGACGGCAAGTTGACTGCCGTCGGGGACACGCGGGGTTGGCATGCTGTTCCTCAGCGAAGTCCGGCCAGTTCCTGCAACAGCCGCCAGTTTTTCAGGCGGTCTTCCTGAACGCTCAGCAGCATTTCCGACGGATTCCCTTCCTCATCAAAGTGTTTGGCAAAGCGAGCTTCACCCCGTGCAAACGCGATGAAATCGATCACCTCTCCGGTCTTTGGGTTCCGGTACCAGTCCTCTTTCGGCGCAGGATTGCCCGCCAGCGACAGGCGCTCCCGCAAAGACTCTCCTTTCCTCGGGTCGTGAATCAGCAGGGGAAATGCACGAGAATACACCGCAAGTTTGGCGCGAAGATAGGACTCGTTGTCCGCCACACCGTGCTCTGGCTGACAGGTGGTGTAGGTCACGATCACGGCGGGACCGGGGTATTCATTGGCAGCCATCACGGCTTTGTAAAAATGGTTCACATGATAGGGGGTGGTCTGCGCCACAAACACATCCGGATGCATCATTAGAATCTGGGCGATTTCCTTCCGACGTTCCTGCTTTCCCTGCAGGGCTTTTCCAAAGGCAGACATCTTGGCATCCTGCCCTGGAAAACTTGCTGTGGACGCCTGTCCGCCCGTGTTGGAATAGACCTGCGTGTCCAAGACCAGCACGTTGATGTCCATCCCTGAGGCGAGCATGCGGGAGAGGCTCTGGAAACCAATATCGTACATGGCACCATCGCCACCCAGCACCCACAGGCGGATATCTTCCCGCCCTTCCCGGTTCAGCGAAAGCCGCACCCCCATGGCCACAGTCGGGGCGTTTTCAAACAGGGAATTGGCCCAGGGAACCAGATAGGGATTGTAGGGATAGGTGGACCCGTAAACGGTGTTGCACCCGGTGGCAGCCACGATGGCAATCTTTTCCTTCCCGTACTGAAATCCCGTTGCAGCAAGCATCATCCGGATGGCCGTTGCCTCCCCACACCCGGCACAGCTCCCCGAACCCCCCACAAA
>JALUJC010000052.1 GCA_027053375.1 Caldifarciminota bacterium | reverse complement strand
TCCACGAACATTCCCTCGTACATGGCCAGCAGGAAGATCAGGAACAGCACCGACACGCTCATGGCGGTCAGGGTGAAGAAGGTTCGACGGCGGTTGCGCCAGAGATTTCGCCAGGCCAGTCGCCAGGTCAGCATTATCGTCCAAGAGAGGCAGGAGAAAACAAATTCCGGGGTAGCGGCACATTCAGTTCCAGTTTTTCATAACGGATTTCCGTGTATTCTCCCGGTCGGTCAGAGGGTTCCACGCGCAACCGGAAGGGAATCCAGCGATCGCCGACCCGGCGAACATCTGAAAACCACAGGGTGCGTGCAAGGACGCTGTCCTCATCGTAATACCGGACCTCCAGGGGAAGAAAACGCTTTTTCTCAAGCACATATTCCAGTTTCCCCCACACCACCGCCGCACCTTCCACGGGGATCCCCACAAGCACCAGGGTGTCCCCGGTGTCTTCCTTCACCTGAAAGCGGTACAACCGTTCAATTTTGCTTTCCTTGACCATATCGTCGTACGTGAAATGGCTGCCCATCCAGGCGTCGCCCATCATGCCCGGAGGGATTTTGATTTTTCGGTCAATCCGGGGGATGTAGTTCCAGATCTGATCTCCCCGTTTCAGGGTGATGACACCCCGTTCTTTCGGAGGTTCCAGAATCCGCACCCGTGTATCCTCCCGTCCCCGGGACCAGATCTCCATGCGGAGCTTACGATGCCAGGCTTCTCCCTGGATCTCCATCACGGCGATGGCGTGGGCAGTGCGTGAAGTATACAGCGTTTCCACACGGGCAATCAAAGCCTGGGGATCCAGAGAGGGAGGGCGTGCGATCAGCCATCCAAGCAACCAGATCATGAGGTTTCCCCTGTTTCAGGGCGCAGAAGGCGTTGAAAGAGGTCCACGATCCGGTCCACCCATTCCGTAGGGGACTCTACCAGGAGATCCATCTGTTCCACCGCCCAGGAGTCCACGGCAATGGCCACGCCCACGGTGACCTCCACCAGAAGGGAGAGGGGGAGATCGGCGCGGATGTCTCCATGATACTGTCCAAGACGAAGGATCCTCGCTGTGAAACGTCGCATGTCTTCTTCAAACTGTTTCACCGCAGATCCCTGTCGTCCGCTCCGGATCAGCTCATACCAGGCGCGGCCAATCTGACTCCATACGGGACGGGTCTCGATATAATGCAGCGAGCGGACCACGAGATCCCGGAAACTGTCCCAGAAGTTTCCTTCCAGTTTCCCTTTCGCCAGTCCTCCCACCGCCTCTCCCAGTTCACGTACCAGTTCCCGAATGACGGTGACGAAGAGATCTTCCTTGTTTTCAAAGTAATAGTAGAACGCACCTTTGCTCATCCCCGCACGTTCCAGGATGCGGTTCATGGAGGCACGATGATAGCCATGTTGCGCAAATGTTTCCAGCGCGACCTCAAAAAGACGCTGGCGTTTCGCAGGATCCAGGCTGGCAAATCTTGCCGTGGGCATCAGTAAACTCCAGGTTAGACCGTTAGTC
>JALUJC010000051.1 GCA_027053375.1 Caldifarciminota bacterium | reverse complement strand
ATGTCCCCGGAATTCGTGGAAGCCCACGAACACGAACGGGTGGGGCTTGTGCTGCACCGTGTCATTCAGAAAGCCCGGGAGCTTCCCGAAGAGGTGCTCCATGAAGTCTATGTGATTGACCGGACCCGTCATCTGCTGGGAAGTGTGACCCTGATTCAGCTTCTCCGGGCAAAGAAAGATCAGCCCATCGGAAAGATCGTGGACCGCCAGCCCGTTCATGTGTCCGCCTGGGATGACCAGGAAGTGGCCGCACGGGTTATGCGAAGGTACGACCGTCTTGCCCTTCCCGTGGTGGACCGTGAGGGGAGGCTGGTGGGGGTCATCACCGTGGATGACGTCCTGGACGTGCTGGAAGAAGAAACAGCGGAAGATTTTTATAAGTTCGCGGCGGTCGCAGACCCTGAAGACCGCTATTTCTCCCTGGACATTCGTGAACGTATCCAGAAACGGCTTCCATGGCTTGCCGGACTGGCCCTGCTGGCAAATTTCTCCTCCCTGATCCTCCACCAGTACGAATGGCTGCTCCAGCAGGTTCTGGTGCTTGCGGTGTTCATCCCTATTCTGAACGGCACCGCGGGGAACACCGGCTCCCAGTGTGCCAGTTTCGTGATCCGTGCGCTGGCCACCGGAGAACTTTCCCCCTCGTTCAACACCCGCCTGTTTCAGATCTATCTACGGGAGATCACGGGCGTCCTTCTGGGGCTTGCACTTCCCCTGTCGCTGATCGTGATGGGCAGTGCCTGGATCCAGACCCACGACTTCAGGATCATGGCGGTGACCGCCCTGACCATGACGACGGCGGTCACGGTTTCCAACACCATCGGGTTCCTGCTCCCTCTCCTTGCCCGACGGATCGGACTTGACCCTGCCAGCATCTCCGCGCCCTTCAATGCCACCCTCAACGACGCCCTGACCCTGCTCCTCTATTTCAACATCGCCCGGCTGGTGCTTTCCTGACCGGAGCCATCTGTTGATGCTTTCGGTTCTCCTGCGTATAATTCCTGCTGAAGACCACGGCAAAGGGGGCGCATGACATCGCTGTTCCAGCATCTGCATCTTACCCTTCCCCGTTTGTGTGAGATCATTGGGGGGACACCCGTCCACCTTGAAGCGGTGTCCCATGTGGTTCCTGAGGGACTGAGCGTGGATACCCGCAATCTGACATCGGGAGACCTGTTTGTGGCCCTCAAAGGGACCCGTACCGACGGCCACCGCTTTGTGGAGGAGGCCTTTCGCCGTGGAGCTGTGGCTGCCGTCGTCCAGAAACCGCTTCCCCTGCGCCAACCTCAGATCGTTGTTCCTCACACAGAAGAAGCCCTGGTCCGGATCGGCGCATTTCTGCGTGATCAGCTCCAGGTTCGGGAGGTGATCGGCATCACCGGTTCTGTGGGGAAAACCACCACCAAGGAATGGCTTGCAGAACTGCTTTCGCTGGGTTTTCGGGTCCATAAAAGTCCGAAATCCTACAATAACCGAATCGGCCTGCCCCTGACCCTGGCGGCCACCCCCCCTGATACCGAAATCCTGGTTCTGGAAATGGGTACGAACAAGCCCGGGGAACTCCCTGACCTGGTCCGCTGGGTTCGTCCCACGCTGGGCATTCTCACCCACATCGGGCCCTCTCATCTGGCGTTCTTCGGGTCCGTGGAAGCCGTGGCCCGTGAAAAAGCGGCGCTACTGGCGGGACTTCCTTCAGGAGGACACGCCTTCCTGAACCGACGCATTCCCCGGCCTCTTCAGGACATCGTCCGCAAGATGCTTCCTCCGTATGTCCAGCTGCATCCTGTCCCCCCGCCCTACCAGTGGGAGGGATCCCACATCCGCCTGGGCACACGTACCGTGAAACTCCCGTTCACAAGCCAGGGGCTGGTGGATAATCTTCTGACCGCATGGACCGTCGCCCGTCATCTTGGCGTTCCGGAAGATCCTCTGTGGGCACACCTTTCCCATCTCTCACCGGTTCCCGGACGCCATCAGGAACTGGAAATCGGAGGGCATCGTCTGGTTTTTGACGCCTACAACGCCAACCCGATCTCCGTGCAGGAGTTGTTGCGCACTTACCAGTCTCATGCTCCGCAAACTTTGCTGATTCTGGGCGACATGCTGGAACTGGGGGATGCCGCGCAGGAACTCCACCGAGAGGTGGGGCGTCAGGCAGCAAGCCTGGGCTACGCTGCACTGATTGCTGTGGGCACATTCGCCTCCTCCCTGGGCCAGGGAGCAAGGGAGGCAGGCATGGAACGCGTGGTGGAAGTGCCGGATGTGGAACACCTGCTTGAGGGGAACACCCTTTCCATGGTTCATGCCTTCCCGTACATTCTGTTGAAAGCTTCTCGGTCCCTTGCCTTTGAACGGATCCTGGAGGTCCTTCGTCATGTTCTATCATCTGCTGGTTCCCCTTCGTGAGACCCATATCGTTTTCAATGTATTCCGGTACATCACCTTCCGCGCCGTGCTTGCAGCGGCTTTTGCCTTTGCATTCACCATGCTTCTGATGCCCCTTTTCCTCTCGTGGGCGCGAAAACGCGGGCTGGGGGAGCGGATCTCCCATGAGGTCCCGGAACGGCACCAGACCAAAGCAGGCACACCCACAGCAGGAGGCCTGGTGTTCCTCACAGGGTATTTTCTCTCCACCCTGCTGTGGGCACGCTGGGATGTCCCCTGGACCTGGCTGGCCCTTCTGGTCCCCCTCTACCTGGGGCTTCTGGGCTTCTGGGACGACTGGAAAAAACGGGAAGGCACCACGAAACGAGGACTCAGCAAGCGCTTCAAACTCTTCCTTCAGGCCGCCCTTGCCCTCGCGGTCTATCGCTTCCTGCTGACCGTCTCCCCGGAGGGCTTGATCGCACGGACCCAGTTTCTGTTCCTCAAAAATGTCCTGCTGGATATGGGGCCCGTTTATCCCGTGTTCATCTTTTTCGTTCTGGTAGGTTCGGTCAACGCCGTAAACCTGACCGATGGGCTGGACGGGCTTGCAGGGGGGGTGGTGCTCCCCCCGCTGGCGGTGATGATCCTTGTGACCTATATCG
Organism: Caldifarciminota bacterium; assembly: GCA_027053375.1. Classification (GTDB taxonomy): domain Bacteria; phylum Hydrothermota; class Hydrothermia; order S141-80; family S141-80; genus JALUJC01. The sequence goes on along the minus strand of JALUJC010000051.1, from coordinate 2,432 downwards.
CAGGGCACGCGGTCCTGGCGGGATACCTCCACGTCCTGCGGATCCCCTTCGCAGGAGAGGCTGCTGTGGCAGGTGCCGCCATGTCTGGAGCTGTGCTGGGCTTTCTCTGGTACAACATCCACCCCGCGGAGGTTTTTATGGGCGACACGGGAAGCCAGGCACTGGGTGGTATGCTGGGAACCCTGGCGCTCATCGCACGTCAGGAATTTCTTCTGGCCATTGCCGGTGGAATGCTGGTGCTGGAAACCCTGTCGGTGGCCCTGCAGATCTTCACGTTCCGAATGTTCGGTGGGCGCAGGGTGTTCCGGCGGGCACCCCTCCATCACCACTTTGAGGAGCTGGGGTGGCCGGAGACCCATGTGGTGCTGCGGTTCTGGTTTCTATCGGTGATCTTTTCCCTCCTGGCCCTTTCCACCCTGAAGATCCGATGATGCGCTGGACAGGACGGTATGTGGGTGTCATCGGTGCCGGTCGGGCCGGACGTGCCATTGCCCGCGCCCTTCGCACCCTTCAGGCGCGGGTGATGCTTTCTGAAGCCCGGGCCCTGACCGTCTGGACCGGCGTTCAGGGATCCGATCTGCGCAGAGAATGGGGAGGTCATACCGATGCCCTGTGGAACACAGATGCGCTGATCTTCAGCCCGGGCATCCCTCCTCTCCGGCACCCGCTACTGCGGCACCTGCGTCAGAGGAAACCCGTGTACGGTGAACTGGACGTGGTGGCGCCTACATGGGAAGGTCCGGTGGCAGCCGTTACAGGAACCAATGGGAAAACGACCACCGTGGCCCTGACCGCCCATCTGTTGCGTCGACCGGCTGCCGGGAACATCGGCCCTCCTCTGGGAGAAACCCTCTTCCGTTCCGGACCATTCGTGGTGGAACTCTCCAGCTTCCAGCTCCATGATGTGCATGTTGCCCCCTTTCACGTGGCCACATTGCTCAACATCGCACCCGATCACATGGACTGGTACCCTTCTCATGAAGCGTACGTCCGCGACAAATTCCGGATTTTTCAGGACCAGACCCCGGAGGATTACGCCCTGCTTTCCGTGGAACTCCGCGATGAGGTCCGGGGCGCATGGCAGGATCTTCCCGGAACCCGGCTCTGGATCGGCGACCTCCCGGGCATCCAGATACGTTCCCCCGACACCTTTGTGGTGGACATCCCCTCCCGCGTGCATCTGCACCTCACATCGGTCCCCGATCCCTTCGGGTTGCGGGTATTTGACACGGCACGGGCCGCAGCTGTCCTTACCGCACTGCTTCTCCGGGTTCCACCAGACAGGATCCTCCGACAGCTTCAGAGCTTCCGTCCCCTTCCCCACCGCATGGAGCGGGTGGGTGTGTGGAACCATGTGGTGTACATCAACGACTCCAAAGCCACGAATCCCCATGCCGTCGCCGCGGCACTCCGGGCCGCTGAAGGTCCTGTCGTCCTGCTGATGGGTGGACTGAATAAGGGACTTTCCTTCAGCTCTCTGGCCCCCCTGATCCAGCGCCACGTCCGGCATCTCATCGTCTTCGGGAATGCACGGGAGGAGATTGCCCGCACTTTTTCAGCACTCTCCATCCCGATGGACGTGGTTCCCACCCTTGATGAAGCGGTGCATCTGGCTGTCCAGGTCGCCCGTCCCGGAGACTGGGTCCTTTTTTCTCCGGGGTGTGCCAGCTTTGATGCCTACACCGACTACCGACACCGGGGCCACGCGTTCAAACGGCTGGTGGAGGCGTACCATGCATAGTCCTGTCCCCGTTCGTCGGGTTCTCCTGGCCACTGTCCTCCTGGTGCTGCTTCTTATGGGCACCGTGGAGGTCTATTCCACCCTTGTCTTTGCAGAGAGTTACCGCAATCCAAACATCATGGCGTTTGTACGCTACCTGCTACGCATGTTTCTGGCACTGGTGGTCTTTCTGGTTACCCTCAGGATCCCGCTCCCTGCCTGGGCAGAAAGCCGGAAACCCCTGGCGTTACTCACCGTGATCCTGCTGGTGGCGGTCCTGCTGTTCGGTGCGGAGACCAAAGGCGCGCAGCGCTGGTTCATGGGCATCCAGCCCGCGGAGGTGGGGAAGGTGTACCTGATCGTTTATCTGGCCTGGTACCTCAGCGATCGACGTCCCCACCTGGTGCCCGGTGCGGCGCCATGGATTCCTCCCCTTCTGTGGACCGGATTCCTCGTGGTCCTGATTGTGCTCCAGCCCAACTATTCCACGGCCGGGCTGTACCTCCTCCTCACCGCTGCCTTTCTCTGGGTGGGGGGGATGCCCATCCGGGCCTTTTTCGGAGTCGGCATAACAACGGCCGCCTTTGTGTTCCTTGCCTATTATTTCTCTCCCCACGTCCATGCCCGCATGGACCTGTTCCTCCGCGGAGATCTCCACGAACAGGCACGGTGGGCGCTTGCCACCCTGAAACACGGCGGGCTGCTTGGGGTG
>JALUJC010000050.1 GCA_027053375.1 Caldifarciminota bacterium | reverse complement strand
CCCCCACCCCCGCCCCTGCGCAGGGTGGCATCCCACGAAGACCTGAACTTTCTCCGTGCCCTGCTCCAGGATGCGGTGGAGCAGGGCACGGGAAAACGTGCCCGTATTCCCGGCGTCTCCGTTGCCGGAAAAACCGGCACGGCACAGAAATATGATCCAGATCTGGGGAGGTACGCTCCCGGGCGGTACCTGGTCTCCTTCGTGGGGTTTTTCCCGGTGGAGAAACCCCGGTACGTGATCTATGTGATGCTGGATGAACCCCACACCCCGATCCGCACCGGTGGCTGGCTGGCAGCCCCACTGTTCCGGGATCTTGCTTCCTGGCTGATCGTCCGTGACCGATGGCAACAGATCGTCTCCACCCCCTGATTCTCCAGTACCATGACATTACCCCGCGGGCACGAATCGGGGGCACATGGGTCACACCGGTCCAGTTTGCGGCACACCTTCGGGAACTTCTATCCCACGGGAGACGGCTTCCCATCCCCGGCGAACATCCCTTCCAGCACAACGACGTGATCTGGTTGACCTTTGATGACGCCACAGAGGGGGTTCTGAAATACGCCTATCCCCTTCTTCAACGTCACCAGGGCATCGGCGTGGTGTTCGCCGTGACAGGGTATCTTGGGAGGACCAACCAGTGGGATGCAAGTTTCGGACGTCCCACCCGCCATCTTTCGGCCGAAGAACTCCTCCTCCTTCACCGTGCTGGCTGGATCATCGGATCCCACAGCCACACCCATCCGGACCTGACCCGTCTGAGCCCAAAAGAACGGATGCAGGAACTCCGGCGATCCCGGGAGTATCTGGAAGACCTCCTCAATGCACCGGTGGAAGGATTCTCCTATCCTTTTAACCGCTGGTCAGAAGAGGTTGTTCGGGATGTGCAGCGGGCGGGATATCGCTGGGCCTTCGCCGGATACGGTGGCACCTTCCATCGCCTCGCCCATTTCCGATGGGGGATCTACCGGATCCATCTTTCCCTTACTGCATGGTTCTCCTGGGAAAGCGCAAGCATTCCTGCCGGGAAAACCATTCAGTGGTTTGCGCGGTGGACGGGATGGACCCAGCACCATCTTCCCCCTCCTCTCCAGCGCCTGCTGGGGATGAACCGTCCCCAGGATCTTCCATCCCGGGAGCCCTGAGGTTCAGGACTCCGTCAGGTGTGCCCGCAGCTTCTCCCGCCGGGCGCGAAGGTCACGGAGCACCTGCTCGGCCTGCTCCATCATCTGTGAAAACTGAGCCGCCGACCGATCAAAGGAACGCCCCAGAATCTTCAGAAAAAGAAAGAGAAACCCCAGTCCTTTCTGAACATCAGGATCGGAAAGGGCTTTCACAAAGCCCATGGGTCCCATCCGGGGAGGGTTCTTCATCCGTTCAGGCGTAAACTCCCTGGACATCTCCTCGGCAAAATGGTTGAACATCACCGTGAAGATGGTGGGCTCCAGCAGCTCCAGCATATGCAGAAAATAGGCGATGTTTGAAAATATTTTTAACAGTTTGGGA
>JALUJC010000049.1 GCA_027053375.1 Caldifarciminota bacterium | reverse complement strand
CCCACGGGCGCTGATTGAACAGGAGGCCCTCACCGAGCGAGAGGTGGACATTCCTGAGCCCGTACAGGAAGCCTATCGCCTCTGGCGTCCCACCCCGCTGATTCGTGCGCGTCGGTGGGAAACGGTACTCCAGACCCCCGCCCGGATCTACTTCAAGTACGAAGGGGTCAGTCCGGTGGGGAGCCACAAGCCCAACACAGCGGTCCCCCAGGCGTTTTATAACCGGGAAGAAGGCATCCGGCGGCTCACCACCGAGACCGGTGCCGGTCAGTGGGGCAGTGCACTCTCCTTTGCAAGTTCGTTGTTTGGTCTGGAGTGTGAGGTGTACATGGTGCGGATCAGTTATCAGCAGAAACCCTACCGGCGCATCCTTATGGAAACCTTCGGCGCCACAGTGATCCCAAGTCCCAGCGATCGGACACAGGCGGGGCGAGCCTTTGTGGAGAAGGACCCCGAGCATCCCGGGAGTCTCGGGATCGCGATCAGCGAGGCGGTGGAAGCGGCCCTTCACCGGGAGGATACGCACTACAGCCTGGGAAGCGTGCTGAATCACGTGCTTCTTCATCAGTCGGTGATTGGTCTGGAGGTGCAGCAACAGCTGGAAAAGATCGGGGTTGAACCGGATGTTCTGATTGGTGCAGCGGGTGGGGGTTCCAATTTTGCCGGGCTGACCTTCCCCTTTGTGGGGGAGATGCTGCGTCGCGGGGAGAAGAAATACCGGGTGATTGCGGTGGAACCGGAGGCCGCACCGACGCTGACCCGTGGCGTGTATGCCTATGATTTCGGAGACACCGCGGGGATGACGCCCCTCCTTCCCATGTACACCCTGGGACATGCCTTTGTCCCGCCCCCCATCCATGCAGGTGGATTGCGGTATCACGGCATGGCACCGGTGGTGTCTGCCCTGTATCGGGAAGGGTATATCCAGGCGGTGGCGGTGAACCAGCGGGAGGTGTTTGAAGCGGCGGTGGAGTTTACCCGCGCGCAGGGGATCGTTCCCGCACCGGAATCTGCGCATGCCGTGAAGGTGGCGCGGGACGAGGCCATCCGGGCGAGGGAAGAAGGGAGGGAACAGGTGATCGTGTTTAACCTGTCCGGGCATGGACACTTTGATCTGCTGGCGTATGCGCAGTATCTCCAGGGACAGCTGGAGGACAGTGCACTGGGTGAAGAAGACCTCAGGAAGCACCTGGAGGTTCTCCCCCGCGTGGAGGCGTGAACATGGTTGAGGAGGGCGAGCTCTGCTCGCCCTCCTCAAACGCTCCGTTTTTCGTCCCTCTCCTTCCAGGATTTTGCTGTGCTTTCAGGATGGTGTACGTGGATTGCCCTGTCTTTCGCATGACCGTACATGGGCCTGCCCCGATACGTGTCGGGTCAGTGATCCGGCGATGGTGAGTTCTGGCGTTCACTGCATTTCATGCACTGCAGGTCCTGGGAGATCTGCCCTTCCCTGAACTGGAAAGCCTGTCCTCTACGAAACGGTCTGATCGCCGAGATGCGTACAGAAGCGC
>JALUJC010000048.1 GCA_027053375.1 Caldifarciminota bacterium | reverse complement strand
ATGTATTGCTTGAACTTCAGGCCTACGGAAAACCCGTCCACGCGGTTTTCGGAAACATGGATGAGGTGGAACTGGTGCACACCCTGCCGGAAGTGAAACGGTTTTCCCTGGGAGATGTATCTTTTGCCATCACCCATGGAAGCGGTGCACGTGTGGGTCTGGAAGAACGGGTAATCCAGAAGGTCGGGACGCCGGTACCGGATATTCTGGTCTACGGGCACAGCCACAGGGCGCGTATTCTTCCTCACAAAACCACACTTCTTTTCAACCCGGGCAGTGCAACCGATACGGTGTATGCGAAAGAGCAAACCTATGGCTGGATCCTCATCCAGCCCCCCCGGGTGATCCTGCAAATTCTTGCCCTTCCGGACCATCAGGTGCGTCAGGAGCACGTACTGAACCTTTCCGGGGATTGATGCAACTGTGACATGGCCGTATCATTATCTCCATGAAGGAGTTGATCGTCTGGGGTGATGAAGCATTTCTGGATCAGGTGGGGTCTCTGGATCTCCACGAGGTGGACATTCTTTATCAGGTGGCGCCTGAACATCCTGATCAGGCGCTGTTTCTTCTCCAGCTAAAGGAAGATGGTCTTTCTCCAGAAGTTGCCCTTCAACTGCTCCGCTACCCTGCGGTCCCCGTGCTTGCTTTTGGAGATCGTAGCCAGCACGCCGAACTGGAAGCCACCCTTTTTCTTCGTACCGGTGAACCGATTCATTCCCTCAAAGATCTTCCCGACTTCAGCCAGGAAACACTTGAACACATCTGGCACCAGGGGGTGTCCGGTCTCCTGAGCGGGAGAATTCACGAAGGGTTTTCCTTTGCCGAACTGCTGTTCTTTTCTTTTCCTCTCCACACCACACTCCGTATGGCCATCCTGCCCGAGGAGGGGGAACAGGGAGAACTCTGGATGGAGGAGGATCGCCTGATTCACGCCCGATTCTGGGGAATGGAGGGGATGGACGCTGTGCATGAGCTGTTTCAGGTCCGGAAAGCCTGGATTCATATCTCATCCGTGCCCTTCCCGGAGGACCGCCGCACCCTGAACCATACGGTTCTGGATGTGCTGGTGGATTTTGTGGGGGATCGGATTCAGGAAGTCAGCATCAACGAAATTTGAGGGTTTCCGGGATCGGGAGGGTATCTCCCACCGTGATTCCGTGGCGTTCAAACCATCCGCGGTTGACTTCCAGCGCATAAAGAACCGCACAGCAACTCCGGTGAAGGGTCAGGTCCATGGGTTCCATGGACTGGATCTCCACAACCACGCCTGAAGTGTCCAGAAAAGCAATATCCAGCGGGATCCAGGTGTTTTTCATCCAGAAGGAGACCCGTTGCGGCTGTTCAAACACAAACAGGGCACCGTGATCTTCCGGAAGCGTGTCCCGGTACATCAGGCCCTGGGCCCGTGCTTCCGGTGTGACCAGAACCTCCACCCAGAGGGTATCCCCGGCGTGCACCGGAAGGGGGAGGATCATCTGTGCGGTGAGCATCAAAAACCACATTGTTCCT
>JALUJC010000047.1 GCA_027053375.1 Caldifarciminota bacterium | reverse complement strand
CCCAGCCATACCCATGTGGAGTCCTGAATCATGGTTTTGTGATGCAACAGTGCAGCGGTTGGTTCAAGACATACGGGAATCCCGCTTGCCTCCAGCATGGAGAGCCTGGATCCGGTGGGTTCCTGACTCTCCGCCATGATCCGGATACGGACGTGACGTGCATGGAGCCGCAACAGCATCCGGGCGATGGAAGCATCGGTCAGACTTGCAGCCATGACCACGAGTTCTCTTTTCGTCTGGCGCATCCATCCCAGTAAAGGTCCCGGCATGGCCGCATCCGGCGAAAACAGGACCACAATGGACGTTCCCGAAGTGAGTTTCAGTGTCTCCGGCGGGTTGGGAGATGAGGCGGGTCCAAATTCCCCTTTCCACAATTCCTCCATCTCTCCCCGGACTGCCCGCGCAAGTGCCGTATCCCGAAACGCCACCATCACGTTGGCATCCCGACAGAGTCCCCCCATCGTCCAGTTGGAAGTTCCCAGCCACACCTGCTGATCATCCAGGATCACAAATTTGTGGTGCATCAATCCCCCTCCGGAACGGATCCTGACTGCAATGCCTGAACGGCGAAGTTTCTGAAGAATGGCCGGGTTTTCTCCTTCATCGGTCACCATACGGATCCGTACGCCCCGTTCCGCGAGTTTCCTCAGTTCACGGATCAGGTCCGGGTGACCAAGGCGATACATCGCAAGATCCACCGAAGACAGGGTCTGTCGCAATTCTTGAATCCATGCCCCGGGAGGTGCGCAGGTTTTCATCCGGGGCTGGCCATGCCAGATCCAGGCTTCGCCTCCGGGAAAGACCACATGAACACGGGTCAACCCTGTCGATGAATGGCGGAGGTAGGTGTACACCCCACCCACCATCAGTCCGTATCCCAGGACCAGTCCCAGAAATGCCCTGAACGTTTCCCTCACGCTGGCGGTCTCCCCACCCACAGTCCCCAGAAAGCCGGGATAAGAAGCCATTTCACACGGGAAGCCACCCACCTGTACCGCCTGGGCTCAGGACGCCACAGCACCCACCCCACCATTCCGGCATAGGGAAGGCCGAACCCCAGCCCGGCCCAGAGCAAAAAGGAGGCATGGTAGGGTCCCCGGATGACTGCCAGGGGGAGAACAGCAAGAAAACAAAGGGAAAGCAGACCCCAGAGAAGCCGCGCCTTGCGCTCTCCCAGCCACAGAGGGAGGGTTCGATCCCCCGCCAGCCGATCACCTTCCATATCCGAAAGATCCTTGATCAGTTCCCTTGTCCAGTGGAAAAAGAAAGCATAGAGTGCGGGCCACAGGAGCCGATCCGCGGGCTGCAATACGACAAGGGGGGCATACACAAACAGTGCAGCCCCCGTGAGCGCCACCATCAGATTTCCCAGGCCTGGAATTCCCTTTCCCCACCGGTTGTACACCTCCAGCACCGCCATTGCGGAAAAAGCCAGAATCCTTGCGTTCTCCGGCAGTCCTATCCCCAGCAGGAGCGTAGAAATTGCAAGAAAATGCCCGATCCATCTCACCTGCTTCACGGTGAGTTCGCCACGGACAAGGGGGCGATCGGGATGCGCCACACGGTCGATGGACCGATCGCGCAGGTCATTTCGCAGGTTGGCCCACGCAACGATCAACAGGGGAACCAGCCAGGAAGGGATCTGCATCCATCCGGTGGGCCAGCGATCCAGCATGGCCCAGCTCAAACCCAGTGCTGACAGGGAAATCAGCAGATTGGGCCAGCGAAACAGACGGGCATAACGCAACAGGGTTGCCCGCCTCCTACCGGTTGCGTTCATCCCCCAGAAGCGCGCGGAGATCCAGAAGCGTGCCCTGGTCGGAGATTACCACCTTGACCTTATCGGAAAGCTTGTCAACATAGAGATACTGGATATACCGCGGATTTTTCTTGAGTGCACGGGAAACAATTTCAATGGCCTGTGCCGTACCCTCCGCCTCAATCTTCTTTCGCTCTTTCTCCAGACGCTCTTTCTCCAGGACATACTTCATGCGCTCAGCTTCCTGCTGTGCGATTTGCTTTTCCTCAATCGCCCGGGCAAAGTCTGGAGGGAAGTGCACATCCCGGAGAATGACCTCTTCCACCACAAAACCGTCACGCTCCAGTAGATCCTTTAACCTGCGGTGAATCTCCTGCTGGAGATCCAGTCGGGCACCGGAATAGATTTCCTTCACGGTGTGCGACGATATGACCAGCCGCACGATGGAACGGATGGCGGGACGGATCACCTTTTCCTCAAAGGTGGGCCCCAGTTTTCGGTGGACAGCGACGAGCGCATCAGGGCGGATTCGGTACCAGACCGTGAGATCCACGCCAACCTGAAGCCCTTCGCGGGTGGGCGACCAGAGGCTGTCATCCTTCTTTTTCTGCCCCTCTCCGGGTTGCGAACTCATGGTGTACTCCTGCCGGCGCAGGGGATAGAGATGGGTGGTGTAGAGAAAGGGCACCACCAGGGTCAGCCCTTCCTCTGACACGCTGTAATGCCGGGTGAGGTAATTGAATTCCACCAGGGCGTACCCCACCGGAACAAGACGGAGGGAAGCGATCAGAAAAGACAGCCCGAATCCAAGAAAAAGGATCACCCAGTCTCCGCGCTGCAAGCGCCACCGGCGTGTGGAGACCAGTTCGCCTCCACGCTCCAGGAGAACCACCTGGCTGGCGCGTCGGAAGACCCAGCCCAGCGTCCCGGCCAGGACAAGCAATGCAAGAAGAAGAAACGTGATCATCCTGGCGGATTGTAGGTGTCCGGGAGGGGATTGTCAAGGAAGCGCTGTTCCAGCATACGCGCCATGTCGTGCAGGATCATCAGGTGGACTTCCTGAATCAGATCGGTGCGTGTATGCGGCACCACCAGCGCCACGTCCACACGGGAGGAAAGAGGTCGTCCCTTTTCACCTGTCAGCAGGATCAACGGATGATGAGATGTCCGGGCCTTTTCCAGGACCTGAAGAATGTTGGGTGATTTCCCCGAGGTGGTGAGCAACATCAGCCCGTCTCCTGGCGAGGCCAGGGCAAAGAACTCCATCATCAGTGCCTTTTCATAGGAAAAATCATTGGACAGCGCGGTGAGGGTTGCAGGAGAATGCAACAGCACATAGGCGGGAAGCTGGTTACGCTTTTGTTTGAACCTCCCTATCAGCTCTGCAACAAAGTGGTCTGCCTGCGCAGCACTCCCTCCATTGCCTGCAACGAACAACCGGTGCCCGGTTCGGATAATCGTTTCCACCAGGTCAACTGCCTCGCGGATGCGATCTTCTTCCTGTGACCAGAAGAGGCGAATCAGGTTCAGGCGCTCCTCCAGGAGGGTCATGGATCCACCTCCAGAATTCGGGTCTGGTCCATAAGGCGGTCCGCTGTTTCCTTATACAGGGCTTCCACCTCTTCCAGGGGCACCGGGGTTGCCCCGAGATGCCCCACCTCGCATGCTGCTGCCACGGAGGCAAAGCGGGCTGCTTCCACCGGATCTTCCAGAACCAGATGGGCAAGTACAAAAGCTGCCAGAACCGTATCTCCTGCACCGGTTACGTCATAAACCTCTCTCGCGACCGCAGGCACATGGACCAGGCGCGCCCCCACATGTAACCACAATCCCTGTGCACCCCGGGTTACCATGAGATGCGAAACGTGGAGCATGCGACGCACATCCCCGAGAAACGCGTGCAGTTCCTTTCCATCCCCCGGGGTCTCACGTCCCCACCATTCCCGGAGTTCCCGCCAGTTGGGTTTCAGAAATTCCACCCCGCCGAAAAGATCCATATGCTCAGGCTTGGGATCCACCGCACGAAACAACCCTTTCGCTGCTTCCTTCCAGAGGGGGATGCTGGCATCGTTCAGGAGTCCCTTTGCGTAGTCCTGGAAAACCACGGCGTGATAGTGGGTTTTCTGACGCTGGAACGTCTCAAGAAGCGTGAATGTGGCGGCATCCGGCAGGGGCGTGCGCGTTTCCCAGTCCAGGCGGATCATTTGCTGGTTCCGGGCCAGCACGCGAATCTTGCGGGTGGTCGGGCGTTCTGGCAACGTAACCACCGAGGAGAGATCCAGTCCTTCTCCGGAAAGCACATCCAGCAACCTCCTGCCATGGGGATCCTCCCCAATGGCACCGTACACCGAGACTTTCGCCCCGAGGTGTTTGAGATTAAGGGCCACATTGGCCGCACCCCCGGCCCGATAAAGGGTGGACTGGACCTCCACGACAGGCACCGGTGCTTCAGGGGAGATCCGCTCACTTTCCCCCATCCAGTACTCATCCAGCATGAGGTCACCCACCACCGCGATGTGGGGTGGGTGATCACGCAGTCTCTGGATCCAGTCCATAGACGGTGCAGGCATTGCGGTAGAGTGCCCGGGCGAGCACTTCTTCTGGTTCTTTCCGCAGCTTTGCAAGATGGCGGAAAGTATGAACCAGAAAGGCAGGTTCGTTCCGCTTTCCCCGGCGTGGAACCGGTGCAAGGTAAGGGGCATCGGTCTCAATCAGCAAACGATCCAGAGGAACACGTCGCGCAGATTCTTCCAGGGGGGCGCCAGGGCGGAAGGTTAAAATGCCGGAGAAGGAAAGATAGAAAGAGGGGAACGCCTCTAATATCCGGTCCGTGAGATCGGGATCTCCTGTGTAACAGTGAAAGATGCCTCCGGGCAGATCCGACGCATATTCATCCAGAATCGCAAGAAGATCCTCGAAGGCATCGCGTACATGGAAGATGACGGGTTTTTGATGCTGAACAGCCAGACGGAGATGCCAGTGAAGGACCTCCTGCTGCACCTCCTTCTCGGCGTGACGTTTGAAATAGTCCAGTCCTGTCTCCCCGATGGCACGGCAAAGGGGGTGCAAAAGGTGCGATTCGATGACCTGTCGGTGCAGATCGGAAAATGCATGGGCGTCGTGGGGATGGGTGGACACGGAAAACACAAGCCGATCAGGATGAGTTTCCGCAAGTTCACGGGCTTTTCGGATGGTGGCAGGGCTGTATCCTACCACCATCATCCGGGTGACCCCCGTGTCCCATGCACGGGAAAGGACCTCCTCCTCTTCCCCCCGAAAGGCAGGGTCGTTGATATGGGTATGGCTGTCAAACAGCTGAATCATCCGCCCTTTTTCCCTTCCACCGAACCGCCCCGGGACATCTGACATTGCCCGTCAAAAATGACCCCCTCATGGACCACGAGGCCCTTGCAGGTCACTTCTCCACGAAAACGGGCACCGGACTCGAACTCAATTTTCTCGGCAATGTCCACTTTCGCGTGGATGTTCCCCGCAATGACCGCGGAACGAGCCGTAATTTCTCCTTCCACCACCCCGGTTTTCCCGACCACCAGGTGTCCATGAACACGGACGGTACCCTTAAATCGTCCATCCAGCCGGGCACTTCCTTTCACCACCAGGGTACCCTCCAGTTCCGAACCGGGTCCCAGAACCGTATCCATTCGTTGTTCCTTGGACATACGACCCTCCTTGGTTATCGACGAATCAATAGTTTCACCTTGCGGGAGCGTTGCTGTCCCGTTTCATCCACTGCGTTG
>JALUJC010000046.1 GCA_027053375.1 Caldifarciminota bacterium | reverse complement strand
GGTCCAGCACCACCCCGGAGGTTCCCAGGAGGAGATAGGGAACGCTGAACAGCGAACCAAAGGATGTACCGCCTTCGCTGGATGCGGTCATATCCCCCCTCGTCCAGAATGATGTTCCACAATTGTACAGGGAACATCCTCACACTTCAAGCACAGATTTTCTCCCGGCATGCGGGAGAATCCACCGCTCCTGTAAGATTCAACCCTGCCTGTGAGCTTGAAGGTTCTGTGCGTTTCCTTTATCTCATGCAATGAACAGGAGGACGCAGAATGTCCTTGTTGTTATGGATGGTAATGTGGACCGGTGTATACGGTGCCCATGAATCCTTTCTGCAAACCGTACCTCAGACGCTTCTGAAAGGGGAATCCACCCTGGTCTATCCACGAAAAACCCGGATGGAGCCCCTGAATGTTCCTGGCATCTCTTCTCTTTCGCATGTTGTGTTTGGCTATCTCCCCTACTGGAGCCGCTCCGCAATTGGAGCACTTCCCTATGATCTGCTTTCTCACGTAGCCTATTTTTCTCTCACTCTGACCCGAACCGGAGGACTGGACTCCACCCATGTGACCGCTGCCGATCTCCATGCCCTCCGCGATTCCGTGCACACCCATGGAGGGAAGGTGGTGATTGCCGTGACCCAGTTTAACGATGCTGACATCAGCGCGCTTCTGAACAGTGCACAGGCAAGAAACGCAGCGGCGCAGCACCTTTTGCAGTATGTGCAGACACACCAGCTGGACGGGGTCAACCTGGATCTCGAGCTTCCCTATGCGCGGGATACCGCCGGTTTACGGCAGTTTCTGCAAACCGTTTATCAGACGTTCAAACAGGCGAGCCCATCCTATCACGTCTCCCTGGCGATCCCCGCCGTGGATTGGCGGGGAAGCTTCCCGTACGGTACGCTTGCGCCGCATGTGGACCACTTTTTTCTGATGGGCTATGATTATTACTGGTCTGGAAGCAACCGGGCAGGCCCGGTGTCCCCTCTGCGCTCCAGCAGTTTCTGGGGACCCCATTCCCTTTCTCATTCGGTGGATCTCTATCTTCAAAAGGGAGGTCCGATTCAAAAGCTGATTCTGGGGGTTCCATGGTACGGCTATGACTGGCCCACCCAGTCGGCAAGTCGTGGATCCTCAACACGTGGCCGTGCACGGAGTCAAACGCTGTCACGTGCGGAGAACATGGCTTCACAATACGGAAAACGCTGGGACTCCACCGCCGTGGTTCCCTGGATCGCTTACCAGAGCAGCGGCTGGCGTCAGGTCTGGTACGATGATTCCACCAGCCTGGATGCGAAGTATGCCCTGGTGATTCAGCGTCATGCGGCGGGTGTGGGTTTCTGGGCGCTGGGGTATGATGGAGGACGAACCGATGTCTGGGAAGGCGTACGTTCCCGCTTCACTGTTCCCGCACAACCCACGCCGCCGCCCTCCACGCCGCCCAGCAACGGGAACCACCAGGGTGGGCCGGACAATGGAGGCTACACCTGGATCGACTCCCATGCGCAGGGTGGACCCTCCTTCGTGTAC
>JALUJC010000045.1 GCA_027053375.1 Caldifarciminota bacterium | reverse complement strand
GCGTCCGGGCTGGTCCCCCCATACCTCCGTGGTGGTGGGCGACCCCATTCCCCTTTCCCCCGAAGGCCGTGGGAACCCCCGCTTTCCTGGTGATACGATCACGGTGGAGGTCTGGAGCCGGGGGCGTACCTATCCGTTTCCGGTCCAGTGGGAAATTCACCATTTCGGGGAGTGGAAGGTGCTGGATACCCTTTCGCTGATCCACCCGCGGGATACCCTCCATCTTCGGGTCCCGTCGGATGCGGGAACGCTTACCCTGCGCCTGCGTCCACGGGATCGAAAGGGGCGCGCAGGCCGGGTGGATATCCTCCAGTGGGGGTGGAGCCACATGTCCAGAGAGACACGGGAAGACCTTCGCGCATTCCTTTCCCTGTTCTTTCCCGCACGTAGCGTACAGGCGTTTATGAACACCCCTCCCGAACGCCAGGATTCTGCCTGGCATGCCCTGTGGAAACAGAAAGATCCCCTTCCCTCCACCCCGGAGAATGAGTTTTTCCTTCAGGTGCAGGAACGCCTGCGTTATGTACAGCAGCACTTCCGCGAAGGAAGCACCCCGGGATATCGCACAGACCGGGGGAAGGTCTATCTACAGTACGGTCCTCCGGATGGCGTGGAGCGTGGGGAGCTCTCCACAGGCGGGAACTATGAGATCTGGATCTACCGGGACCTGGGGCGTGCCTTCCAGTTTGAGGATCCCTACGGGCTGGGCGTCTACGAACTGGTGCGGGAGTTCCCACTGTGAGCACCTTCCGAATGCGCAGAGGGAACCGGGCGGAAACCATGGCCCGCGCGTTTCTTGAGGAACAGGGGTACCACCTCCTGGACCAGAATGTGCGGTATCCCTTCGGTGAACTGGACCTGGTCATGCTCACACCTGACCGCCGTACCCTGGTGTTTGTGGAGGTCCGGAGCCTGGGGAAGGCGGCCGGTTTTCATCCGCTGGAAACCCTTCTGCCCGGGAAGCTGCAGAGGCTCCAGCGCGCAGCATCCGCCTATCTTCTCAGACATCCAGCCCTTCAGTCCCTTCCTGTGCGGTGGGATGCGGTGGCGGTGATCTGGGAAGAGCCGCCCCGGCTGGAACACTACCCGGACTGTTTCTGAGTCCTGGTCAGGGGATCCGGCAACCACAGTGCACCCAGAACACCCGAGAGCGCACCGAGCACTCCGGGAAGGAAAAACACCATGGGGACAGGAAGGTTGTCCCCCAGAACTCCGGTAAGAAAGGAAGAAAGCGAGGTAAATCCTAGAACCGTCAGATGAACAAAAGAAAACACCCTTCCCCGATAGTCCTCCGGCACCACCGTCTGCACCATGGTGGTTCGCGCCACGGTAATCCAGGGAATAAAGAAACCGTGGATCAAAATCGCAAGCAGGGCGAGAGGATACTGGCGGATCCAGAGAAAGGGAAGATAGGTGGCGCCGTCCAGAAAGATTCCCCAGACCAGCAGTTTCCAGGGACGCATCAGTGGCCAGCGCGCCAGCACCAGGGTTCCCGCCAGCCATCCCACCCCCATCATCCCCTGAAAATACGCAAGGTGGGAGGCACCCAGACCATACACCCGCTGAACCAGCAGATTGGCTCCCACAATCGCGGGCCCCATAATCCACAGGTTATCCAGCGCTGTGAGTGCCAGCAACCTTCGGAGAAAGGGATCTCCCTTCACATAGCGGAACCCCTCCACACTTTCCTTCCATACCGAACGCTGGATGGGGTGTGGCCGCTCCCGCACGCGGATCATCCACAGGGTGAGTGCGGAGACCATGAAGGTGGCGGCATCCACCGTCAGGACACGGAGAATCTGTACCGGTGTGTTCTGCCTTCCCACCAGTGCACCCGCCACAAAGGCACCCACCACCATGGCCATCTGTGTGGAACTCTGGAGCAGAGCATTGGCCCGAAACAGCCATCCCTCCGCAAGAAGCGGAAGAAAGGCATCCCGGGCAGGAAGGAACAGCGTGCTGAAGGCTGTGTGCAGGAATGCAAGGGCACCGATGGTCCACCAGAACAATCCCTTTTCCGCATACAGCCACCAGTACCCGAGCAACACCGCCATGCGCGCCAGATCTGAAAAGATCATCACTGCGCGCCGGGGATAGCGATCCACAAGTGCACCCGCAAAAGGGCCCAGTAAAAGAAACGGCAGGGTTTCCAGAAAACTGACCAGCCCCGCTTTGGTGCCGGCATGGGTGCGTTCCACCATGAGAACCAGAAACACCAGGAGGGTATAGAACATGTGATCGCCCGCCGTGGAGACAAACTGTCCGATCCAGAACAGGCTGAAATCCCGCCGAACCGAACGTTTCATGGAAGGTCAGGAAGCACGCGGCGGGCTGAAGGGTGGGTGTGGACCCAGCGTTGATAGGCAGGGTTCAGGATAAGCCAGCGCCGAAAATCCAGGCGATCCTGCCACCCCCAGCGATCGGGATGATGGGCCAGATGTTTCAGCAGCAACCGGACCCAGAGCACACATCCGGATCCCTGACAGCGGGCCAGCTGATCCAGACCGGTTCGGGGCGACAGATCCTCCCATGCAGAGAGGGCATGGGCGGCAGCACTGGCCACCAGATAGACAGAATCTTCCATCATCTGAAACAGGAGCGTCCGGGCTTCTTCATGCTGCACAAGCTTCCCCAGTGCCCGCGCCGTATACGCCCGAATCACCGCAGAAGAATCCCGGGCGGTCCAGCGATAGAGCTGCATCAATGAAGTGTCTGAATAAGAAGCCGCTGCCCGCAACCACAGGCGGCGCACAAAGCTCCCGTGAAGACGGCTGAACCCCTGGATCAGGGATTCCGGGAGTGTGGTATCCTGAATTTCCGCAAGCAACCGGACAGCCATGGCCCGTACGGTGTCTTCCGGGAGGGAAAGCGCCTGATATAGATAGGGACGCACCTCATCCGGTTTTGCCCGGACCACAGCTTTGAGCAGCCGGTAATTCAGGGGATAGGGATCCCGCAGTTTGTCCGGAAACAGGAAAGAAAAAGCGCGATCTCCAAGTTCTGCAAGGCGCTTTCTCGCTGCACGGACACGGATCCGATTGGACCCCACGCCCCACGCCCTCGCCACCCGGTAGAGGGTATCCAGATCCCTGGTGGTTTTCAAAAAAGACAGGTCATGGGTGTCGGGTGGGATGGTGGGTTGCGTATCGGGAAGCATCAGCACATCCCAGCCCATGCCAATCTCTCCACGGCTCCAGGCTCGGGCGTTCCCCACATGGGACGTATCGGAGGCATAGCGATCCCTGCCGGAAAGATCCAGGAAAATCCCGATCCCTCCCATCTCCCGGGCCACATTTGCATCTCCAAGTCCAAGGGGTTCCACCACCTGATAGGCGTCGTTTCCCCGCAGATCCATAAAAATCCCCACAGAATTGGTCAATCCAACCCCAAGCCCACCCGAGACCCGGTAAAGATCATCCCCCTGACGATCCAGCAGCAAACCAAAGGAGAGGTCATGCCCCTCTCCAAGTGCAGGGCCGAATCTCGAGAGATGCACATCCCGCCCCGCCTCATCCACCAGAATCCCGGCCGCCAGATGGATGCCCGCACCCTGCCCGTACTGGGTGGTGAGGTAGCGGTCATTGCCTCCGCGGTCCACCAGCACCCCCAGGGCCTTCCAGTAGGCCACACCCTGCCCGTAGATCTCCGCCCGGTACAGGTCGTTGCCTCCCTCGTCCAGCAGCAGCGCCGCGCCTCCCCCGGCATAGGGCCGAATGCCGGTCGCGAATCCCTGTCCCAGGGAACGGGTAAAATCGGGTTGTAAAGGATGGTGTGCATACACCCCGCCCACCTGATACACATCGGCGCCTCCTCCGTCATGGAGCACCGCCACAGCCTGCACCCCGGCCACTGCCTGTGCAAGCTCCTCGCCATCGTACACATCCCGACCCTCCCCCGCATCTTCCAGGAGGGCCACCCCCCAGAATGCGGCCCCTTCCGTCAGGGTTCCCCCGCGGTACACGTCATCCCCGGCAAGATCCCGGATACCCGCTGCACCCATCACCGCAGCTCCCAGGGAGAGATCTCCCCCTGCATAGACATCCTGTCCCGCATCATCCACGATCCAGGCAAGCCCCTGCACAGCCCCGGCCGGTGCGCCCACCTGCCTGCTCCAGTAGACGTCATTGCCCCCGAGATCCAGCACCACCTGGAGGGTTCGAATTCCCCGGGGGACATCTTCATACCGATCGTTGCCTCCGGGCTCAATCAGCAGGTGGAAGGTGTCGCTGGAGGTGTAACGATCGTCCTCCCAGCTTCCCACAAGAATCCGGCAACGCCCCACGTGGTACTGTCCCATGGGGATCCGCCCCACTGCGGTCCGGAGACGACGCATCATCCGCATCAACGTGGAATCCACCTCCAGAGCCAGTTCCGCCACCTCTTTCACCGGAACCCTTCTGGAAAGACGCAGCAACGTGGTGTCCGTCAGGGTGTCCCCGGGTGTCCATGTCATGCCACGTTCCCGGTTGAGAACCCCCCAGAGGTCGGAACGCCCCGGTGCATCCTCATCTAGAAACCATGCCGGTGCGGCCGCCAGAAGGGAATCCCGGACGCCAGGGTCCGGAATCCAACGCTGGATTCGCTGCAGCCACGCATCACACCGGCTTCCCATCGCATAAACCATCAGGGGAACATCCGGGGAGCGCTCCGGTTCCTGCAATCGCCAGTGTTCCTTCCGGGGGCGCCCGAGAAAAGCACGCACCCAGGAATGGAAGGGATGCTCGTTCTGCAGGAGGTGATCCAGTGTGCGCAGACCGGAGGCAGGGTCTTCCACAACTTTTCGTACCAGGGGGAGCGAAAAGGAATCCGGGTCCCACCACCGTGGGCCCTGCAACACCCGGGGAGGGAAACCGGCACCATGAATCAGAAAGGAATCCAGCAGGATGGAATCCCGGGGGGACCAGAACGGGGCAAGAAGGAGCAACAGCACCCAGGGGGTCATCGCTGCAGCCACTCCAGAAACTTGTCCCGAATCTGCTGGAGGGCTTCCAGAAAGGTTCCGGGATGCGGGCCCTCACGCAAACGCAACAGGGCTTCTTTCCGATCCATCATCCACCGGTACCCCAGATCGGCAAGTTCTCTGGCACGGTCAAACTGCGCGGTGGAATAGCGTGTGGTTTCCTCCATAAACAGCAATGCCTCCGGGGGACTTTCCAGCACGGTGGCTTCCACAATGCGCCGCTGCATGATATACAGGCTGTGGTTGAGCACATCCAGGACATGGGGGCGAACGTGGGTCTGCCGGCTGGTGGGTGTCAGCACACTGACGGCCAGAACAGGGCCCCCAAAAGCCTCCCGCGCCGATCGCAGCGGAATGGGTTCCACCAGTCCACCGTCCACCAGAAGGGTCCCGTCCTGTTCCACAGGTGTGAAAATCCCCGGAATGGCAATGGATGCACGAATGGCCCGAAGCAGGGATCCCGTGCGCAACACCACCGCTTTGCCGGTACGCAGATCGGTGGCCACCGCAAGAAAGGGAAGAGGAAGGGAAGGGATCTCCCGATCCCCGCCCAGCAGGGTTTCCAGCCGCCGCATGAC
>JALUJC010000044.1 GCA_027053375.1 Caldifarciminota bacterium | reverse complement strand
TGCCCTGGGGTTGATCCTCTGGGGCGGCTACGAACTCCGGGCCTCCCCCTCATCCGACGCCTGATAGGACTGCCACATGCGGTACAGAAACCGCAAATAGGCAGGCACATCCCCCCTCCGAATGGCCTGAAACACAGGGAAGTCCGGTCGGTGGGTGAGCAAAACCCGCTGCACCACAGAAGAAGCCTCCTGCATGGTTTCCATCCAGATCACCCGGGAAAGCCAGCGGCGCTCGTCCTCCAGCCCTCCCACCAGATGGAGCTCGGGCAGGAACAGAATGCGTGTGCGAACGCCGGGCGCCACCAGGGCATCCCTGGCCGCCCAGGTCCCCACAAGGATCCGCGCCTTTCCATTGAACCACAGGGGTTCCACCTGTTTGCGTGAGGCGCGGGTGTCCCGGTCAAGGCGGAGAACGGGTTCCCCCAGCGTTTTCTGGAGGGTCTCCTGGACCTCCTGGGTGCCCAGGCCCTGAGGCGTCCATTCTTCCCCTCCGCAGGAGGGGCAGCGATCAGGGGGCAGCAACCTGTAGCCGCATCGGTGACAGGAGAGCACATGATATTGGTTCTCAACCCGGTGAAGCACCAGCACATGACCGCACCGGGGACAGCGCGGGGCATATCCACACTGTTCACAGCGGATCCATCCCAGACCCCGCCGCGCCACCCAGATGGCCACCTGACCCCCGTGCCGCAGGCCCCGTTTTGTTTCGCGAATCAGCGCCTGTAGAGCCGCCTCCCGGCTGTAGGGAACCGCGCGCACCGTCCATGGACGAAGTGCGGGAAATCCTGTGGGAAAATACCAGATGGGGTTTTGCATCACCGAAAATGGCATCCCGGAGAAGAACACCCGCACGTGGTCCGAACGCCTCAGCAGGACAGGAAGCAGGGGAGCCTGGAAAGGATCCATCCAGGGCTCATCCAGCACCCACAGCGGAGGTGTATCAAAAGGCAACCACAGAGCGGATGGCGTGCCCACCACACCGCGGATACGCCCCTCACGAACCCCCCACCATACGGCCTGCCGATGGGATTTTGGCAGGGAAGAGGTGTAGGGAACGAGATCCGGAATGCCCCCGAGCCAGTGTTTGATCAGGCCTTCATCGGGAACCACCACGAGCACAGGACGGGTCTGCAACCAGGACCGAACGCAGGCCAGGCGTTCTGCAAAAGAACGTGCCGGGAAGGCCAGAATACGCTCCGGAGGTGGAGAAATGTCCTGGTTTTCACAGGTCTCTGCAGGTGTGTGGACCACAGGAGAGGAAAGGCGATGGACCTTTCCCCGTGGAATTTGTGGCCAGCGTTCGCGAATCTCCAGCCATCCCCGCTCCACCAGACGGTCCAGCCATGTGGGACGGACCCCGATCCTCCGGCTCAACCGGTCGGCACGCATCCAGCGCCGTCCGGAATGTCGGAAGATCTCCACCAGTGCACGCTGACGATGCCCCCGGGGGCGGAGGGTTCGGGGGTCAGGCACCAGACGGACGTACTGCAGAGGTCCCTGGGTAAATGCAGGTGGAAGGAGGGCCCCGGGA
>JALUJC010000043.1 GCA_027053375.1 Caldifarciminota bacterium | reverse complement strand
CTCCCAGGGTTCACGGTCACGCCAGACCCGGATCTGCGCCAGCGCAACCCGTTCCTCTCCCCACACGATTGAAGGATATGCCACCGCCCGTGCCACAGGACGAACCGCCAGGTCCTGGTCCTCCAGATACCTGAACACACGCTGGCTGTGTTGCGGAGGCACCCCCACCACAAAGCGGTGTTCCCATTCCCCCAGCCAGAAACAAAGTGTACGCGCATCCGCTGTCAGTTCCATCCCCGTGTTGCTCCAGAGTGCAAGTTCCACCAGCGCCATCAGCAGGCCGCCCTCCGACACATCATGACTCACGGAAATCCAGGATCTTCGCTGGAGTTCCCGAATGGCCCTGAGCAGGCGAACTTCAAGGGCAAGATCCACAGGATCCACACGGTATCCGTCATCCCCAAACCACACCCGTAAATAGGCACTCCCCCCCACAGCACCTTCGCTTCGGCCCACCATCAACAGTTCGTGACCCGGTTCCAGCGCATCAGGACGCACGATGCGTCCGTCCTCAATCACCCCCACCATGCCGATCACCGGGGTGGGATGAATCCTTGAAGTGGGCGATTCATTGTACAGGCTTACATTCCCGGACACAATGGGGAGACCCAGTGCCTCCGCCGCTTCCGCCATACCCCGGGTCACCGCATCCAGCTGCGCATAGACCTCCGGCACTTCGGGGCTGGCAAAATTCAGGCAGTTGGTAATTCCGATGGGGTCCGCCCCCACCGACACCAGATTGCGCGCTGCCTCAGCCACCACCCGTTTGCCGCCTTCGTAGGGATCCAGCGCCACCTTCCTCCCGTTGCCATCCACGGTCAGCGCCAGCCAGAGATCCAGGACCTCCTGCGCTGGATGCTTGCCGTTCCAGCGGACCCGGACCACCGCAGCATCCGCCTCCCCCGGATCCACCACCGTGTTGCCCTGAACGGTGTGATCATACTGCTCATAGGCCCACCGCTGAGATCTCAGCGAAGGCTCATGGTCTAGCAACCTCTGGAGGGCCTCGCCCAGGGAGGTCAGCGGAGCATCGGGGGGATGATCCCGTGTCGCACGTGGGGCCTCCACCAGGGGATACCGGCGTTCGGGCACCTCCATCACAGCCTGCAGAGGAATCTCCGCCACAATCTCCCCCTTCCACTGCGCGCGAAACACGGGTTCCTCCAGCACCTGTCCGATCACGGCATGGGGAAGATGCCAGCGACGAAAAACCTCGAGAAACGCTTCTTCCTTTCCACGTTCCACGCACACCACCATACGTTCCTGAGACTCAGAAAGCAACACCTCCTCCGGCGTGAGTTCCATCCGAAGGGGGACCCGATCCAGCCAGAGCTCCACCCCCACGCCCCCTTTCTCCGCCATCTCCAGAGGTGCGGTGGACAGTCCGCCAGCGCCCAGATCCTGCAAACCGATCAGGCCGGGCAATTCCAGAATCTCCTGCACCACTTCAATAAGCAGCTTCTCATAGAAGGGATCCCCGATCTGCACATTGGGACGTCGGGAAGCCGTATCCTCGTCCAGGTTTTCCGAA
>JALUJC010000042.1 GCA_027053375.1 Caldifarciminota bacterium | reverse complement strand
TTCGGCCATCAATCCATCCGCGGCTTTGATAATGGAATCCGCCTGATTCAACTGTATCTCAGCATACCGGCGGGCGTGACATTCGCTGCAGATCTCCAGCATTCGATCCCGCTCCCGCTGCCAGTCTTCTCTGGTCAGACGCGCAAGCCTGGCAGCCTTGACCGCTTCAAACCGTTCCGTCGGATTGCCCTTTGAATCCAGAACGCCGAGTCCCTGAAGAATGGTCACACGGTCTTTCCACCATCCTTTATCGTCCTCAGGAACCCGAAGTGCCAGGAACCCCCAGCCCGTCATCACGGCATGGTTGCCGTCTTTCATATGACAGGTCTGGCAGGTGGGCGCACGCCCGGTGTTCCCCTCAATCTGCCAGATGGTTCCGTGTTTGGAGGTGGACCACATCTCCCACTGCGGATGGTCAAACCCCATGTGACAGGTCATACAGGCCCGGGGATCACGGGCTTCCCTGACGGAAAAAGCATGACGGGTATGGCAGGCGTCACAGCTGCCTGTTCCATACCGGAATTTCCCCTCCCGCAGGTCCTTTTCCGGTTTGAGCCCGATTTTGTGGCAGCCGCTGCACCCTTTGAACCCCTCTTCGCCGGTAACCGCCACCGGCTGGTGGCTCACCATGGGCATGGCCTTCATGGCTGCCCAGGCATAGGCATGCTTGCCTTTTTTAAACTGCTCCACCTTCTCTTCATGACAATCGGCACAGGTTTCCGGGGTGGGAATCGCTGCTCTTGCCCAGTCCTCCATGGTCCTGTGCTCGCTACCATGACAGTCGGAGCAGTCCACATCCGCCTCGGGCTGACCCATCTTTCCGGAGAGGAACTGTCGGACAATGCCGGGGGTGACCTTGAGATGACAGCCCATGCAGTCAGGCTGCGTTTTACCAGATTTGCCCGCCTGTAGCGGGCTCGCCACGAACATCGCCACCACCAGGAACGGCACAAGATACAGGCGGTTCATCACAGGCCTCCTGTGTGGCGGTTGTTATTCGGATATTCCTATCCGATAATCCAAGTATACGGGGACGGTTCAAACATTTCAAGGGTTCGCAAAACGACGATCTGCGAATCCGTGAACGATGCGGACAGCTGTTCAGAAGAGCTGTTCCAGATGGGCAGCCAGCCAGTTCCCCACCCGACGCCGCAGCGCACCAATGCCGGTTTCACGGGTGCGGGACGGGTGTACTCTGTTGGTGAGCAGGGTCCATGCGTACCCACGGCGAAAATCCAGCCATACACCTGTCCCCGTAAAGCCGGTGTGTCCCAGGGTTTCCGGAGACACAAGAGAGCCACCGCTCCAGCCGGGATGGGCGCGGACCCACCCCAGTGTCCGGGTCGGGCTGTGAGGCATCCTCATGAGGGCATGCGATGCAGGAGAAAGCCAGCGTTCCCTCAGGATATTCAGCGAGAGGTTGAGAATCCCCTGGAGCGTCCCAAAAAGTCCTGCATGGCCCGCAACTCCGCCAAGAGACCAGGCGTTCTCATCGTGAACTTCACCCTGGAGAATCCGCCCGCGCAGACCGCAACGCTCCGTGGCCACACTGTTCTCCGGATCTGGATGAAAGGTGAACCCTTCGGGAAGAGGGAATGCATGAAGCGGACGTTCGTAGACACGTTCCAGGACAACACCCAGCAGGAGAAAATGCAGATCAGAATACACCGGTTTCCCCAGGGGCCAGGGATGTTCCAGCATTTTTCTTTTCCGCTCTTCCGGGGTTCCACCCATTTCATATACAGGTGCCCATGCAGGCATCCCGGCCTGGTGGCTGAGAAGCTGGCGCAGCGAACAGCGTTGCCAGGTATAACGCATGGAGAGTCCCAGCACCTCACCCACGCGATCATCCAGATCCACCCGTCCTTCTTCAACCGCGCGGAGTATCCATCCTGTGGTAAAGAACACCTTGGTAAGACTGGCAAGATCAAAGACGTGGTCTTCCCGCAGAGGAATTCGTCGATCCACTGTACGCGCCCACCCCCCGACCCAGGTGTATGCCCTTCCGTCCCTGTGAATCAGGCCGAAGGCCACGCCGGGGATCCGCCCCGTCCGAAGCGGTTCGGAAAGAAGGGCCTCAAGTTCCGCCGGGATCATTCAGATCCTGAGGACAACCTTGCCGAACTGTTGTGCTGAAGCCAGATACTCCTGCGCTTCCCGGGCCTCTTCAAGAGGAAAAACACGATCCACCACAGGACGGAAGGCTCCACTGTACATGAGGTCGGTCACTTCATCAAACTCCCGCAGGTTGCTCATGGTGGATCCAAGAATGGTGAGCTGCCGCCAGAAAATGTACCGGATGTCCACCTCCGCACGGGGCCCTGTGGTGGCGCCACAGGTCACCAGACGACCGCCGGGACGCAGCAGTTTCAGACTGTCCGAAAAGGTTGCGGTCCCTGAACAATCCACCACCACATCCAGACCGCGCTTTTCAGACTGTTTCCAGACTTTCTTCGCCCAGTCGGGATCCCGGTACAGCACCCCCCACGAAGCGCCCATCTTCCGGGCCTTTTCAAGTTTTTCTTCGGAACCGCTGGTCACCCAGACCTCTGCCCCCACAAACCGTGCAATCTGCAGGCAGGCCAGCGCCACACCGCCGCCGATCCCCTGGACCAGCACCCGCTCGCCGGGCCGAAGCGCTGCACGGGTGATCAGCATTCGCCAGGCTGTGAGATAGGTCAGGATCCCGGCGGCCGCCTCTTCAAAGGTCCAGGTCTCTGGAAAAGGCTTTACATTTCGGGCGGGGACGGTGAGGTATTCCCGGTAGGTGCCATCCACATGTTCTCCAAGAATCTGGTACCGTTCGCACAGGCTGTGTTCACCTGCCCGACAGAACCGGCACGCCATGCAGGACAGACTGGGGTTGATCACCACCCGCTGTCCCACGGCGAGGTGAGGGAACAGGTCCGTCACTCCTTCCCCAAGGGCATCCACAACCCCTGCGCCATCGCTTCCCGGCACGTGTGGAAAGGACAGCTTCAGCCCGGGGATTCCCTCGCGCACGAAAAGATCCAGGTGGTTCAGGGCCGCTGCGTGAAGCCGAACCCGCACCTCCCCGGGTGCGGGTTCGGGGACGGGCAGATCCACAGATTCCAGGACTTCAGGTCCACCATGTCGATGAAACACCACTGCCTTCATCGTGGAATCACCTGGAGCCAGAGAGTGCGACGTCTCGGACCGTCAAATTCACAGAAGAAGATCCCCTGCCACCGCCCCAGCTGGACCCTGCCATGCTCAACAATCAGCGTCAGGGAAGGTCCCATCATGGAGGTTTTCACATGGCTGTCGGCGTTCCCCTCCAGATGTTTGTATTCCGGCGAACGTGGGACGAGACGATCCAGGGTATCCCCGATGTCTTCCCGCACCGCAGGATCGGCGTGCTCATTCACCGTGAGGCCTGCGGTGGTGTGCGGGGAATACACCACCACCATGCCGCTTTCAATCCCGCTCTCCCTGACCGCCTGCTGGACCCGTGCGGTAATGTCCACGAACTCCGTGCGATGATGGGTCTGGAGGGTCAGTTCAATCATGGGTTGCCTCCAGTTTATGAACCCGTCGCGCATGGCGCCCCCCCTCAAAAGGGGTCTCCAGAAACCGTTGAAGGGCCTCCCACGCACGTTCCACCGGGACAAAGGACCCGGGGAAACAGAGAACATTGGCGTCATTATGTGCCCGGGACAGCCGTGCCTGCTCAGCATCCCACACCAGGGCAGCACGAATCCCGGGAACCTTGTTGGCCGCCATGGACATACCGATCCCGGTGTGGCAGATCAGCACGCCATAGGTGGCCTCCCCCGTGCGGACCCGTTCGGCCACCTTCCGGGCAAAATCCGGATAATCCACCGAAGTTTCCGCACTGTGGGTTCCCACGTCCACAACAGTGTACCCCTGCTGCCGGAGCCGGGCTTTGAGGGCCTCCTTCAGAGGGAATCCCCGATGATCGGCACCCAGTGCGATTTTCATTTCGGATACACGGGGGTGAACCAGCCCCAGCGATCCTCCACCTCACCGTTCACAATTTTGAAAAACGCTTCCTGAAGATGCTTTGTGATGGGGCCACGTCCACCGTTCCCGATGGGAATCCTGTCCACGCTGCGTATGGGTGTGACCTCGGCGGCGGTTCCTGTGAAAAACAGCTCATCGGCGATGTACAGCATCTCCCGGGGAATGGGCATCTCACGGACTTCATACCCCAGGTCCCGGGCAAGCGTGATCACCGAATCACGTGTAATCCCGGGAAGAATGCTCTGGGAGACGGGCGGGGTGTAGATCACACCATCCCGGACGACAAAGAGGTTCTCCCCGGAGCCTTCCGCGATATACCCCTCGGCCGTCACCACAATTCCTTCTGTAAATCCATACAGCTGGGCTTCCATTTTCACCAGCTGACCGTTGGCGTAGTTGGCGGTCGCTTTGGCCATTGCAGGGAGGGTGTTGGGTCGCATCCGCTGCCAGGAAGAGACCATCACATCCACGCCCTGCTCAATGGCTTCCTCACCCAGATATTTCCCCCATTCCCATGTCATGATGGCCACTTCCACAGGGCAGTTGAAAGGACTCACTCCCAGTTCATAAAACCCGCGGTAGACCAGGGGGCGAATATAACAGGCTTCGTGCTCGTTCTTCCGGATCAGCTCCAGGGTAATGTCCACCAGCTCATCCAGGGTGTACTGCACTTCCATCCGATAGATTTTTGCAGAATCCAGCAACCGGCGCATGTGTTCCCGCAAACGGAACACCTCCGTTCCACGGCGGGTTTTGTAGGCACGAATACCCTCAAACACACTGGATGCGTAATGCATGGCATGCGTCATGATGTGAACGGTCGCCTCCTCGGTGGGAACAAAACGCCCATCCTTCCCATCTCGCGTCATCCACACATATCGGGGTAAGTTGTCACGAAGCGCCATGGATCTCCTCCTTGTCCAGAGATTCCCAGAAACTCGCCATCTGAAAAAGCGTCTTTTCTTCGAGATAGGGCGCAATCCACTGGATCCCCACAGGCAATCCTTCCGGGGTGCGCCCGCCCGGCTGGGACAGGGCAGGCAGACCTGCCAGGTTGACCGAAACGGTAAACAGGTCCGCCAGGTAGAGGGAGAGGGGATCATCCACCTTCTCACCCAGACGAAAAGGAGGATAGGGCGTGACCGGCGTCAGAAGTACATCCACCTGACGGAAAGCCTGCACAAAATCCTCCCGGATCAGCCGCCGAACACGCAGTGCTTTGCCATAAAAATCCTCGGCATACCCGCTGGACAGGGCAAACGTACCCAGCATGATTCTGCGTTTCACCTCCTCACCAAACCCCTCCCCACGGGTCCGGGCATACATGTCTTCCAGGTCCTCGTAGGTCTTTGCCCGATACCCATAGCGCCCGCCGTCAAACCGGGACAGGTTGGAGGAGGCTTCGCTGGTAGCTACCAGATAATAGGTCGGAATGGCATACCGCTGATGGGGAAGATCCACGTCCACCAGGGTCAACCCTTCCTGTTCCAGACGAGTCATCACCCGCGCCATCACCTGGCGCACCGAGGGGTCCAGACCTTCC
>JALUJC010000041.1 GCA_027053375.1 Caldifarciminota bacterium | reverse complement strand
CAGGGTTTGAACGTCCGGTCGTTTCCCTTTATCCTTCCGCAGCCAGGCGCAACAACCCAGATTGTGTGAGAGTCGGGAGGCAGAGAAGATGACCAATCCAGAACTGGTCAAAAAGGAATATACAGGAGTTCGTTACATTTCCGGACCGCTTCTCATTGTGGAGAAGGCCCGGGAGCTTTCCTATGGCGCACAGGTGGAGATCATTCTGGAAGATGGATCTCGCCGGGCCGGTCAGGTGCTGGAAGTTTCCGATGAGTTTGCCGTCATTCAGGTGCTGGAGGGGACACTGGGGCTGGATGTGGCCACCGTGAAGATCCAGCTGGTGGAAGACATCGTTCGGTTTGGTGTTTCCCGGGATATGATCGGCCGAATTTTTAACGGGCGTGGGGAACCCCGGGACGGTCTTCCTCCGGTGATTCCTGAGAAGCGCCTGCCCATCATCGGGACGCCCATCAACCCGGTGTCCCGGGACAAACCCTCCGATTTTATTCAGACAGGAATTTCTTCCATTGACGGTTTGAACACCCTGGTGCGGGGCCAGAAACTTCCCATTTTTTCCGGGGCGGGATTGCCGGCCAACGAGATTGCCTCCATGATCGTGAAGTATGCTGAAGTGCGTGGTGAAGGCGAGGAGTTTCTCACGGTTTTTGCCGCCATTGGAATCACCCAGCGAGAATATGCCTATTTCCTGCAGGAATTTGAGGAAGCCGGAGCTCTGTCCCGCCTTGTGGCGTTCATCAACCTGGCGGACGATCCCACCATTGAACGAATTCTCACGCCGCGTTTTGCCCTGACCACTGCTGAGTACTTTGCTTTTGAACTGGATTACCACGTGCTGGTGGTGATCACCGATATGACCAACTACTGTGAGGCGCTTCGCGAGATCGGTGCCGCCCGGGAAGAGGTGCCGGGACGGCGGGGATATCCCGGGTACATGTACACGGACCTGGCCACCATTTACGAGCGCGCCGGACGAATCAGGGGCCGCAAAGGAAGTGTGACCCAGATCCCGATTCTGACCATGCCGGACGACGATATGACCCATCCCATTCCCGACCTGACGGGCTACATTACCGAAGGTCAGATTGTGCTCTCCCGGGACCTGCACCGTGTGGGGGTTTTCCCACCCATTGATGTGCTGCTCTGCCTTTCCCGTTTGATGAACCTGGGGATCGGTGAGGGCAAAACAGCTCCCTATCACCGGGAATGGGCCAACCAGCTCTATGCCGCCTATGCGCGCGGCAAAGATATGCGCCGGCTGGTGGCCATTGTGGGTGAGGATGCGCTGTCCGAAACCGACCGGCTTTATCTGGAGTTTGCCGATCGGTTTGAGAAAGAGTTTATCTCCCAGGGAACGCAGAAGCGGACCATAGAGGATACCTTCCGGATTGGGTGGGAACTGCTCTCCATCCTGCCCGAACGAGAACTCTCCCGGATCCGTCGGGAATACCTCGAAGCGCACCTTCCCAGGAAAGATCAAAAGGCGTCTGGTCCCGCTTCGGGTCAGTGAACCCACGGCCCTCGGGTGAATGACAGCGGAATTCGAGCCCGTTATCGGGCTGGAAATTCACGTTGAACTGGCCACCCGCCGTAAGATGTTCTGCGGGTGCCCCAACACCTACGGGAAAGAGCCCAATACGGTGGTTTGTCCGGTTTGTATGGGGCATCCGGGGACCCTTCCTGTACCCAATGAAGAGGCGGTGGCGCGCGCGGTTCAGCTTGGACTGGCCCTGGGGGCAGAGATCCATCCCTTCTCCCTGTTCTTCAGGAAGAACTACTTCTATCCGGATCTTCCCAAAGGCTATCAGATCACGCAGTACAGTGCCTCCATTCTCACCGGTGGATCCCTGCAGGGGGTTCGGATAGAGCGGGCCAATCTGGAAGAGGAGACCGCAAAGTCCTATCATACCGAGACCGGGGATGTGCTTCTGGACTACAACCGGGCGGGGATCCCGCTCCTGGAGATCGTGACCCACCCGGACATTCGCTCCCCGGAGCAGGCGCGGGCATTCCTGGAGGAACTGCGTCTTCTGTTGATTTATCTGGGAATCTCCGAATGTGATATGGAAAAGGGGCAGCTGCGTGTGGATGCCAACATCTCTGTGCGTCCCGTGGGTTCCGGGAGTTTCGGTACGAAGGTGGAGATCAAGAACCTCAATTCCTTCCGCTCGGTGGAGCACGCCCTCCGGTATGAATGGGAGAGACAGGCGGCCCTGATCTCCTCCGGCGGCACCGTGGAGCAGGAAACCCGTCTGTGGGATGAATTTCAGAAAGAAACGCGCCCCATGCGCAGCAAGGAGGAGGCTGAGGATTATCGCTATTTCATGGAACCGGATCTGCCTCCCCTGCAGCTTTCCCGGACGTGGCTGGAGGAACAACGTGCACATCTACCGGAACTTCCGGAACAGCGACGGAAACGATACCGGGAGGTTTATCACCTGTCGGACAAGGTGCTGGAAGCCCTGATCGCTGACCCTGCGTACGGACGCTATTTTGAGCAACTGGCGGAAGGTTTGTCCCGTCCCGAACTGGCCGGGAACTGGGTGGCCGTCCATGTGCTCCGTGTGCTGAAAGCGGAACACTTGTCCATGGAGGACTTCCCCCTCTCACCGGATCAGTTGCGCCCCCTCCTTCGTATGATTGAGGAGGAACGGATCAGCCATTCGGCCGCACAGGAGGTTTTTGAGGAGATGCTTCGGACGGGCAGGGATGCCGCGTCCATTGTGGAGGAGCGTGGGCTGGAACAGGTGAGTTCGGACGCGTCCCTGCTTCCTGTGGTACGGGCGGTGCTGGACGCCCATCCGGAGATTGTGGAGAAATACCGTCGCGGAAAAACCGGAGTCCTGGGCGTGCTGATCGGGGCGGTCATGAAGGAAACACGGGGCAGGGCCAACCCACAGAAGGTACGGGAACTGCTGATGCGGGAGCTGGAAACCTCTTGAAGGCACAGGATCAACGGGGTGCCACGCTGCTGGATCTGGTTCGGCAGGGACGGTTCCTCCTGTTCACGGTGGTTCAGTCCATTTCCCAGCTGGGGGATCGTCTCGATCACCTCGCCCTGATTGCTCTGCTGGCCGATCGTGCACAGCACTCTCCCCTGGCCTTTTCTGAACTCGCGGTCTATTTTACGCTGCCCAATATCCTCTTTGCGCCCGTCTCGGGTGTGGTGGTGGATCGCCTTCCCCGCAAGTGGATTCTTGTGGCCGGAGACCTGTCCCGTGCGGTGCTTGTGGCCCTGATCCCGCTGGTGGTCTGGGCGAACTTCCCGCTTCGCGCCGTGTTTTTCATGGTGTTTCTGATCTTTTTTATGGGGATTTTCTACAGTGCAGCCCGGATGTCCGTGATCCCGGATCTTCTGCCCTCAGAGCGGTATTATCTTCAGGCCAATTCCATGATGAACATTCTCGGACGACTGGCGACGGTCGCCGGAATGGTGGTTGCGGGATATGTGATTGACTGGAAGGGGTGGGAATCCTTTCATGTGGAGGGCTGGGCGGTGGGGTTCTGGATGGACAGCCTGACCTATCTGATCGCGGGCCTGACCATCCTGTTTCTTCCTCTGCGTCATGCGGCCCTCTCGGTGGACCGTCATCTTTTACGCGAACTCTCGGAGAAGGAGCGGCATTTCTTCCGGATTCTTTATCAGGATCTCCGGGAACTGGTCCACCTTCTCCGACAGGATCCTGTGATCCGCTGGACGCTGGCTTCGGTGTTCCTTCTGGTGGTGGTGGCCGGGAGCGTGTATACCCTGGTGGTGGTGCAGGTTCAGCAGGTGCTGGGGTATGGAACCCGGGGGATCGGGTTGCTGGGCGGGGTGGGTGCCGTGGGCATGGTCAGCGGCGCCCTCTTTTTCTCGCATTACGGGCATCGCTGGAGCCGAAAGTCGTCGCTTTTCTTCTCGCTGGGCGTGCTGGGGTTGTTGCTGGTTGCTTTCAGTTTTCCTGCATCTTTTCGTGTGATTCTGCTCTATGGATTGCTGGGCGGTGCCTTTTTGACCGTGGTGATGATCACCCAGGACACGGTTTTGCATGAGACGGTTCCCGAATCCTTCCGTGGACGGGTGTTTTCTCTCCGGGATATGTTGCTGGCGGGAGGTTTTCTCCTGACCAGTTTGCTGGTGGCACCTCCCGGGGAATATTTTGGCGTGATGCCCACCCTGCGAACGGTGGGTGTGCTTGTGGCAATCCTGAGCTGGGGGATCTGGCCCCTGCTCCGTACCAGGAGGGCGTAAAATGGCCAGGTTTCAACCCTATCCCATGCACTGGAACTACAGGGATATCTTCCGTGCCCCGCGTTTTGGTCTGGGGGTGAAAAAGATCTTCACGATGTGGGTCGCGCTCTGGGTGGTATGGCTCCTGCACACCGTGGGTTCCTATCTGGTGTGGGTGCTGAACGGTGAACCCGCCTCCATGCTCTGGGCCATGGATCGTCTATTGCCCCGTGTGGCGTATGGTGACCTCTCCACGTGGCCTGCCCGTCTGGTTTTCCTTCTCTTTGTCGTCCTCAGCTTCTGGGTGCTTTATCTTGCCTTTACGGCGCATGCCCGTCTGGTGGTGGAGCAGCTTCGGGGAAATGAATTTCTCAGGGTCTCCGAAGCATACCGGTTTGCCTACACCCGCGGACATGCTGTGTTCTCCACCTTTGTGTTTCTGGGCGTGGTGATGTTCCTGTTGATTGCCCTGCTGTGGATCTATGCCCTCCTGGGTGCGGTGCCCTATCTTGGGGATCTGATCCTGGTGCTGGGTCTTCCCGTGGCACTGTTTCTGGGACTGTTTTTTGTGTATCTTGCCCTGGCCTTTGTCCTGCAGTTTCTGATCGGTCCGGTGGTGGCGGCCGTAATTCACTCTGACGCCTTTGACGGGGTGTTTGAACTGCTGACCACCCTTAACCTTCAGATCTGGCGGTACGCGACTTATCAGGTGATCAGCCTGGCAATGAGCCTTCTCAGCGGAACGGTGACCCTGGCTGTGTTCTGGAGCCTTCTGGGACTGCTGAAAGCGGTGGTGGTGCTGGTGCCGGCTGCGGCAGCCAAAATCAGCTGGTATGCCACCTTTGCCCGTGCTCTGTTTTTTGGGGCGGCTTTTCCTCTTGAACCGGCGCCCATGGTCCCGTGGGCGGCGGGTGTGCTGGGCTGGGTGGCTGCGCTGATTGAATGGGGCGTGATCCTGGTGCTGCCTTCCCTGATTCTCTCCGTTTTCTGGGCGGGGCAGACGCTGCTTTTCCTGGTCATCGCCCGGAAGAAAGATGATCTGGACTATCTTGCGGTGGATGAGGAGGACGATCTGTTGCTGCTTCGATCCGGAGCAGAACCTGTGAAGGGAGGGGCGAAGGATGCGGGAACAACTCCTGAGACTGATTGAACTTCAGGCTCTGGAGGAGGAGATTCAGCGCATACGGGAACGACTCTCCCGAATACCCGGGGAACTTCAGCGGATCCTGGAAGAGATTCAGGTGCTGGTGGAACGCCGGGACGGGCTGGAACGGGAACTGCAGGAAAAGCGCCTCCATGCCCGGAAACTGGAGCATGAACTGGAGGATCTGGAGCAGAAAATTCTCGGAGAACGGCACCGCACCCGCGAGGTCAAGACCCAGGAGGAATAC
>JALUJC010000040.1 GCA_027053375.1 Caldifarciminota bacterium | reverse complement strand
CCATCCGGGCGAAATTTGGAAGCAATATCCAGGAAAATGCTGTACACGCTTCCGATTCACCGGAATCTGCCCGAAAGGAAATTCCGTTCTTCTTCCGGGAAGAGGAGGTGCACCCATGTGGTTGAGTCCCGAAGAAGTCTGGGCACAGTTTCCCAACCGTTACGAGGCGGCCGTGATGATCGCCAAAACGGCCCGAAAAATTGCCGAGCGGCGTCAGGAGATCCTGGAGCGCACACGCCAGATGATCTTGGAAAAAGAGATCAGTGTGGTCTTTACCCCCGTCCCCCAGCCCAAAGCCATCCTCCAGGCCATTGAACTCTTCCGCCAGGGGAAACTGCGATTCCACTATCCCCGGCCTGGAGCGCCCACCTCAACACCGCAGGCGGAAACAACCGCCCGCGAGGACACTGCGTGAATGTCCTGGTAGGGATCACCGGATCGGTGGCGGCCTATAAGGCCGTGTACCTGATTCGGGCCCTGCAGAAAAAGGGATACACGGTTCGTGCGGTTCTGACCCCTTCGGCACGGGCTTTTGTGGGACCCACGGGACTGGAAGCATTGACGGGTTTTCCTGCTTATGATCAACTGTTTGGAGAAGGACTCCCTCAATCTCCGCCTCTGCACATCGCCCTGGCCCGCTGGGCAGATCTGATCCTGGTGGCGCCGGCCACCGCAGACCTGCTGGCAGCCTATGCTGCGGGACG
The DNA here is from genome assembly GCA_027053375.1 of Caldifarciminota bacterium. Classification (GTDB taxonomy): domain Bacteria; phylum Hydrothermota; class Hydrothermia; order S141-80; family S141-80; genus JALUJC01. The sequence continues at coordinate 4,908 of JALUJC010000040.1, read as the reverse complement.
GGCCGATTCCCTTCTGCTCAGCATCCTCTCCGTCTTTGAAGGACCGGTTCTGGTTGCCCCCGCCATGCACCGGGAGATGTGGGAACAGTCCGCAACCCTGGAAGCGGTACACAGGCTCCATCAGCGTGGGGTGGTGGTGATTGAACCGGAAGAAGGTGCCCTGGCTTCCGGAGACTGGGGAAAAGGACGCCTCCGGAAGGAAGAAGACATCCTGGAGGCGGTGGACCAGTTCTCCCGGATCCGCCGCATCTTCCAGGGGAAACGCGTCCTGGTCACCTATGGCCGCACCGAAGAACCGCTGGACCCGGTACGGGTGATCAGCAACCGGTCCAGTGGACGCATGGGATACTGGCTGGCCTGGTGGGCGCGGGCGCTGGGAGCGGAGGTCTGGAGCGTGGTGGGCCTCACTGACATTCCCCCGCTGTCCACCCCCGTACAGATCCGGGCGACCGGCGTACGTGAGATGCTGGAAGCCCTCCGATCCCTGCTGGAGCGCAACCGGGAAACCCTGGATTTCTGGGTGATGGCGGCGGCCGTTTCGGACTATGTTCCCGAGCACCCCGAAAACCGCAAACGGCACCGTCGTGGCGAACCCTGGGTGGTGACCCTTCACCCTGCGCCCGACCTGCTGGCCACCCTTGCGCCCCTCAAGGGTTCCGCTTTCTGGCTGGGTTTTGCGCTGGAGCACCCGGACGACCTGCGCCCCCGGGCCCGGGAGAAACTCCAGAAAAAGGCGCTGGACGCTATTTTTGCCAACCCGCTCAACGCGATGGGTGCCGAGCAGGCTGGGGGATGGCTGATCTTCCGTGAGGGCCACGAAGAGGCCGCACCGGTTCTTCCCAAAGCCGCCCTGGCCCGCTGGATCCTGGAACGTATTGCCGAGGTACACCATGAAGGACCCGACCTGGCCCGCCCTGACACTGGGGCTTGATGCCATTCTGCAGGAAAGCGCCAATCCAGAGGCTGCCCTTGAGAAACTCCGGGCGGCGGTGTACCGCTGCCGGCGATGCGCGCTCCACCGAAGCAAAACCAACTATGTCTTTGGTGCCGGGAACCCACGGAGTCCCGTGATGTTCGTGGGGGAAGCCCCGGGCGCAGAAGAAGACCGGCTGGGCAAACCCTTTGTGGGGCGTGCGGGCGAACGTTTGACCCGTGCCCTGGAAACCCTTGGATGGACGCGGGAATCGCATGTCTACATCGCGAACACCCTCAAGTGTCGCCCCCCCAACAACCGGGACCCGCGTCCCGAGGAAATCCGTGCCTGCAGTCCCTACCTGGACGCCCAGATCCGCATCATCCGTCCCCGTGTACTGGTGGCACTGGGACGTTTCGCCGCACATTTTCTCCTGGACATCCCCATGGAGCGAATGAAACTGGGACGTCTGCGGGGTCGGTTGCACGACTCACGGTACGGGGTTCCCGTGCTGGTGACCTACCATCCGGCCGCGACCCTGAGGCGCCAGGAAACCTACCAGTCCTTCCTGGATGACCTCCGATTCCTCCGGGACTGGATCGAAGGGAGGGATATCGCGTGAGTCCCCCTCTTCAGGTCTGGGTGGCATCCAGCAACCCCACCAAGCAAAAGGCGGTCCACCGCGCTTTCTGCCGAACCTTCGGCGATGTGGAGGTGCATGGGCTTGCCGTGCCCAGCGGCGTGCCCGACCAGCCTATCGGGGAAGACACCTGGAAAGGCGCCCGTGGACGGGTGGATGCCCTTCGCCGGCTGCTTGCGGACACACCCTGGGATTATCTGGTGGGGATTGAGGGCGGAATTGAAGCCTGGCACGGAACCTGGATGGCCTTCGGTGTGATCCGGGTGGAACACCGTTCTGGCCGGGCCTCCGTGGGGGTGTCGCCGGCTTTTCCCCTTCCGCCCGCCTGGGTTCAGCGTCTTCTGCAGGGGGAAGAACTGGGGGTCCTGGTGGATGAAGCAGCCGGGGAAACAGCCACCAAGCACCGGGGAGGTGCCATCGGTTTTCTCACCCGGGGCGCCATGGACCGAACCGCCCTGTATGAAGCCGGTGTCCTCGCGGCCCTTACGGCGTTCCTTCGTCCGGAATGGTATCCAGTTCCCTGAGCGGGGGGGCGTCGGGAACTCCCCGTTCCCACCAGGCGCGTACCAGAGGGGCAAAGGGATGCTCTGGATGATCCAGGATCCAGCGTTCCATTTCCCGCCGGACCTCTTCAGGGGGCTTCTGCCCGGGCGCCTGCTTCCACCAGCGCACCAGCAGACAGAAAGGATCGGTGCAGGTGGACAGCTGCGCAAAAGGTGGGGAGGGAAGCACGGTGTCCTGTTCTTCCTGAAGCCGCCAGAGGGCCCGGAGGGCCAGCACGGAGGTGGGATCACGCCGAATCAGCCGGGCGTACAGGGTGTCCGCCAGTTTCTGGTGTTCCTGGCGGAGCGCCTCCGCGCAGGTCCACAGCACGTCCACATCCAGGTGATCGCCCACGCTGCGACAGGCGGAATCCCGAACCCCTCCCCCTGCTGCAACCGCATGCAGCAGGTAAGACCCCGCGGCGTCAGGAGGAAGCTGATCCTCCCGGAGTCCCTGGACCAGTCGTGAACTCCAGCGTGGATCGGGTGGGAGAAACCGCAGCAGGAACACCCGCTGATCCGGGGGAAGTTGCCGTGGAGGAAACCGCTTCCAGAGGGAATCCACCGGCCAGACCCCGGCACGCACCCGCCAGGCCACACCTGCAAGCGTGTGTACAGGAAGTGAAGCGGGAGGAGGCCTGCGGGCAAGGTGGGGATACCGGGCCAGCAGACGCCGCACCCATGGACCCCCGGGATCGTACCGCAGGACCAGCCGGAGCGCCGCCTCCCCTTCCCCCAGGGCGTCCAGCAGGGCAAGCACACCGGAAAGGCGGGAAGCAGGATCTCCGGAAAGCCAGGCTTCCAGCCGCTTCACCCGTGTGCGGGGCTCCCGGAAGGAAGGCAACATCTGGAGATACCGAACCAGAAGCGTGGTGTTCCTTCCCTCCCCGCTGGCGGTCCACGCCTCCCGAAAGGCCTTCTCCTCATCACCACGGCGACGGGCCAGCTCAAAAGCAAGCGGCGCAAAACAGGTGGGACAGTGAAGACGGGACCGGAACCGGGGAAGATACACCTCCAGGGAGTCTTCCTGCCGGTACACCAGCATCATCTGAAGAATCATGCGATAGACCAGACGGGAAGCGGGTTTTCCCGTGTCCGCCTGGAGGGCGGTATACACCGAATCCGCCTTTCCTTCACGAAACCATCGCTGAAGGGTGGGCAGCGGTGGAAGCTGAAGCAGAATCCAGATCCAGAGCATGCCGGCCATGATCAATCCACCAGGGTGGTCCCACCCAGCAGATCCCGGAGGTGGGCGGTGGCTTTCTGAAACACCTTCTCAAAATACATGCGTGTTTTTCCACCCGGAAGGGACGCTTTTCCCAGATACCGAACCCGAACTGTGGAAGAAACCCGACGGAAGAGGGTGAGCAGATCCGCCCCCACCGAGGGATCATTCACCTGAATAGAAAACCGGAAAGCCACCGGACGGTTTTCTTTCTCCACCTGCTCCATCAGGGTGAGATAGCCTTCCAGCAATGCCCGCCCCACGCGGCAGTAGAGGGTCTCTTCCACCGGCAGACCCAGATCCCGGAGCGCCACCCCCAGTCGCTGGAGCCGCTGAACAAAGAACTCCGGGGGAAGTTCCAGGAGCAGTGCGGAATCCACCCCGATGTCATAAATGGCGGAGGCCGGTGTATGGTATTTGACCACCATCCCGCCCGCTCTGTCCTCTTTGATCACCACGCCCTCTACACCGCGCTGATCCAGCGTGCGGAGCAGGGAAATCACCGCATCCGCTTCTTCGGGACGATAGGGACCCCAGTGCTCGGGCTGTGGGATCCCCGCCTCCTTCAGCACCGCATAGCGCCGGGAGGGCGACCAGGGACCCTCACGATCCCAGACCGCAAACACAAACACCCCCACATCCTCCTGGATCCAGGGGGGATGCGCCTCAATGTAGGGGTTCTCCGGACCTGCATACTCCGCCACCAGCACCAGATCAGAATGCTGGTCAAACCAGTCCGAAGGGATAAAGTCCGGCGCCCGGTCCGTGCTGAAGGGACAGAGATACCCACCCCGTGTAAAGGCCAGGATCCGTCCATCATGCCAGACCAGGCGAACATTGTAGCCATCTATTTTCTCCTCCACCCAGAAGGGACCCCTGAGATTCCGCTGGATGCCCGGAATCACCCGGGTTATCCGCGGAATGTGAGGGAAAGCGGGGATCAGCCGTCCTCCCAGCACCAGGGTTCCCCGTTCCAGGCCTGCACACGCATCGTTCCAGCGCATATACCGAACCCCCAGCTCCTCCATCTCCTCCAGCACGCCGGCCTCCCTGGCACGCGAAAGGGCTTCCTCAACGGAGACGTTCGGCCACGGCATCGGCCAGCCTTCCCAAGGTTTCAAAATCCAGGGTTTCTCCGCGCACCTGGAGCGAAACACCCTCCAGGGTATCCGTGGGCAGGGTCAGCGCCGGGAAGGTGGCGCGGAGAACGTTTCGCAGGGTTTTCCTCCGCTGCTGAAAAATTCCGTGAACCAGACGAAAGAATGTAGCTTCATCCTGTACACGCACGCGGGGCTCCTTTCGCGGCACAAGACGGATGGCGGCGGAATCCACCCGGGGTGGAGGTCGAAAGAAGCGCCGGGGAATGGTGAACAGATAGGAAACCTCAAAAGAGTACTGCAGGAATACACTGAGGGAGCCAAATTCACGCGTCCCGGGCTTTGCAGCTGCGCGCCGCGCCACTTCTTTCTGCAGGGTAAGCACCAGGACCTGGAACCGCTCCCGCTCCTGGATCAGGTTCTCCAGAATGGGCGTGGTGATGTAGTAAGGAATATTGGCCACCAGGCGCACCGGCGCCTGAATACCGTAC